>CAYUFO010000007.1:0-17604 GCA_964443985.1 uncultured archaeon
GGAGGGCCGCTTCCAGCTCGCGGACGGGGACGTTGATGGCGCCGGGGATGTGGCCTCGCTGGTAGACGACGGGGGCCCGGACGTCGACGAGGACGGCATCGTTTGCGTCCTCGATGATGGCTGCGGCCTGGTCGGCGTCTATCTCGGTGTATGCTTGGCCCGCATCGAGTCCGGGGGTCGCCGTAAAGGCGGGGGGCGGGGCGTTCTGGGCACCGGTGTCCTCGAAGAGGAGGTTGCGGATGATGTCGCCTTGGCTTTGGTAGAGGATGGCTCGCGTCTGCTGCTTGCTGTGGCCTGCGAAGATGATGACGAGCTGTCCCTCGCGCCACTGGTCGGGGAGGACGACGAGGCGCTGCGCGTCCCATGAGCTCATGAGTTCCTGCTTTTCGCTGTCGGTGAGTAGGGGGTCGACGATGTCGCCGACGCCTTCGGGGGCGCGGTGGCCGCCGAGGAAGAAGATGATGGGGTCGTTTCGGCGGGTCTCGAATTCGGCTGCAGGTATCTGGTTGGTCTCGATGCCTGCGGCGTTGAGCGCGATGAGGTAGCCTTCGGCGAGCGGGCCGTCGATGCTGTTTGCGACGACGGTGACGGCGGGCCCGTCCTGCGCCGTTGTCGTGGCCGATAGTGCGATGATGGTCGCGAGCAATCCCCAAAGGGGGGTGTTGGTGGCTGCCATAGCCCTCAATTGGGCCATATTGTATTAAAACACTATCAGATTCCTTTTAGAAAGCAGATAGCTATCCCCTTGCAATGTCGGGAAGGCACTCGTCCTTCGGCTGCTGGCTGAGGTTCTCGGGATGAGCGAGCTCGTAGATCGGCTCGAACGACTGGAAGAGCTCGAGGTACTGCTCAAGGAGCCGCGACATGAGGAAGCTCTCGCGGACGGTCTCGATGCCGGCCCCCCCCATCATCTCTCGAAGGTCCTCGTCTTTCACGAGCGTGGCGATGCGGTCGGCCGCCTCGTCGACCGAGGAGACGAGAAAGCCGTTCTCGCCATCGCATATCTGGTAGCGGATGCCGCCTACGTTGCCGCCGATGACGGGGGTGCCCTTCCACATGGCCTCGCTGACGGTGAGGCCGAAGCCTTCCCGCAGCGACTTCTGCAGGACGACAGCCGCCCGTCGCTGCAGCGCGTTGACGAGGGCGGTATCCTGATGGCTGATGATGATGATGCGCTCCTCCTGGTGCTTGAGGATGGACTTGTAGACTTCCGGGCCTTCGGGGTCGTCGGTGGCGACGTTGCCCAGGAGAACGAGGGTGGCGTCGACCTCCTTTCGGGCCTTCTTGAAGGCGGCGATGACGCCTTCTGGGTCCTTGAAGCGGTCGAACCGCGAAATCTGGACGACGAGGGGGAGGTCGCAGGGGATGTCGTAGTGCTCAAGGCGCTCGTCGATGGCCGCGTCCTTCATCTCCTTGTTCTTGATGGAGAAGGGGTCGATGGCGGGCATGAAGACGGGCTGGGGGACGTCGACGTCCTGGCGGTACTCCTTGCAGCTCACAAGCATGGCGTCGTAGCGGTTGATGAAGGGCGTCAGATAGTTCCACAACTGCTGGTTGGGTCCGGAGAGATCGATGTGGCAGCGCCATATCCACGGCCCCTTCTTCTTGTAGTACTTCACCATCGGCAGAGGCTGGGGGTCGTGGATGACGACGACGTCGTGGTCGAGGTGGTTTCTGATGGCATTTTCAAAGATGATGCCTTCGTAGAGGTGTTGCTTTCGCTCGCTGAGGTTGATCTCGTCCCCCTGCAGGGCGTTGTGCATCTTCTTGGTGATGCCAAAGAAGTCGGGTGAACCTTGGATATGGCGCCAGCCGGTCTGGATACCAACGTCGTTCATGAGAAGGGTGAGCGAGGAAAGAAGCTCGGCGACGCCCCCACCATAATACGTCGAATTCACATGGGCGACGTGCAAGCCCTTTAGCTCGCGAGCCTTGTCCCTGATGCGCTTGACGACGTCTTTTCCAACGTGCTGTTCGTAATCCCGCAGTTCGGTCAGGTGAAGATGCTTGTTCATTGACTCTCCTCACTGTGTTTTTTGACTGACAGCTTATATAACCGGTTCGCGTCGGCAGCCCGGCAGAGCTCGGTGCCAGGCGTCATGGCGGCGGCCGCGCCTGCCGCGATGCCGTAGCGCACCGCATCGGGGACGCCTTTGCCTTGCGCAAGCCCCCGGACGATGCCTGCCACCATGCTGTCGCCTGCGCCGACCTTGCTTTTCACGGGAACGGTCGGCGATGAGATGTGGGTCGTCCCCTCTTTCGTGCCGAGGAGGACCCCGCCCGCCCCGAGCGAGACGACGAAGACCTCGGCTTGGCCCTCCTCGATGCCCCCCCTGACGTAGTCTCTCACACAGGGTTCGTCGCCGACGTCGCAGCCGGCGAGCTCGGCGACCTCGCGGAGGTTGGGCTTGACGAGGTAGACGCCTTCTTCGAGGGCCTGTTCAAGCGCTTTCCCAGAAGCGTCGAGGATGAACAGTGTGTCGTTGTCCCGGGCGGTGGCAGCCATCCTGGCATAAAGGCCGTCGCCTGCGCCGGGGGGAAGGCTCCCGCTCCCGACAAGATAGTCGCATCCCTGACACGACCCCTCTACGGCGGCAAGGAGCCGCCTCGATTCCTCCCCGGTCATCTCGGGGCCGGGCATGACGAACCGGAACTGCCGTCCCGTGGCGTCCTCGTAGACGGTGACGTTCTCGCGTGTCTCGCCCCCGATGGATACCTCCTGGTAGTCGACTCCCTCCTCGTCGAGGAGCCGGGACAGCCTGCTTCCGTTCTCTCCGCCTGCTGTGTGGATGGCGATGGCGCTGCCGCCGAGCCGCGCGACGGCCCGAGCCACGTTGACGCCCCCGCCGCCGGGCTCGTGGCTGACGTCCGCGCAGCGCAGCTTCCGGTCGGCGACGACGTGCTCGGCGGTGGCCGTGGTGTCGATGGCGGGGTTGGCGGTGACGGTGGTGATGGCGGTCATCGTGATTCGATGTTAATAGCCCGTGAAGTTCTCCCGGACGATGCGCTCCTTTTTGATGCCGAGGTCTTCGGCGAGCATCTTCTCCATGGCGTCGTTGAAGGCGGGCGGCCCCGACACGTAGAACGTGTATTTGTGGGGGTCGCTGAGGTGGAAGGCGAGCATGGCTGCGTCGACGTAGCCTGTCTCGCCCTCCCATACCTCTTTTTGTTCGTCGCCTCTGTCAGTGAGGGTGTGGACGACGGACAGGTCGAGGCCGTCGGCGAGGCTCGTAAGCTCGTCACGGAACGCGATGCGCCCCTCGTCTCGGTTGCTGTAGAAGAGCGCCATCGTCAGGTCCGGTGGATTCGGCTGGTCTGCGAGGTCTTCGAGGATGGCGCGCACGGGCGTGATGCCTATGCCGCCGGCGAGGAAGGCGATGAAATCGGATTTCCGCTCCCCGAGGGTGAAGGCACCCATGGGGTCGCTGAAGACGACGGGCGCGTCGATGGGAAGGGAGTCCAATGCCTTCTTGTAGCCCGAATCGCTCACGACGGTCGAGACCTCGACGCCCTCCCGCGTCGGGCCGTTCGACAAGGTGAAATGCTTCCTGTAGCGGGTCCCCCGATGGTCGAACTCGAGATGGGCGAACTGCCCCGCCTCATAGCTCATGGTTTGATCGGGTGAAAACCGAAAGGTCGTCACGTCCCTTGCTTCCTTGCACTTTCCCACGAATCTGGCATTCATGATTTTGCAAAGATGCTGACGGCATCCCTCCCATCTAATCCCTGCCGAGCTCTTCGTCGACTTCCTCCCTGCCCTCGTCGAGCTCCTTGACCTGTTCTTCGTCGCGCTCCAAAAGCAGCGCCTGGAATTCGCCGACGTGGGTCTTCTCCTCGCGGGCGACGTCGAGGAGGATGGTCTTGAGGTCGGGGTCGTCGGTGTAGGTGGCCATCTGCTCGTAGAAGTTGATGGCGTCGAGCTCCGCGATGATGGCAAACCGCAGTATCTCGCGGTCGATGTTGTCCTTTCCAATCTTTTCCAGTTCGATGGGTTCCTTTCCAAACATTTTTGTTTCACCTTTTTTCGTGTTAGACGTTCGCCGAGATCCAGGTCCCTGCATAATGGGTGGCGAGTATGACGCCGATGCCCAGGAGTATGTGCTCGCCTGCGACCTTCACGGTCGACTCGCCTTGGGCCTGTGCGATGCGGTGGCTGACGAGGGCGATGAGGAGGAAGCCCCACGCCATGCCGAGGGAGACGGCTTCGTCTACGGTCAATACGAGGAAGGGCACGAGGAACGAAAGCGCGACAGCCCCCTTCGAGAAGAGGGTGGCAATGGTCGCCGTCCACACGTGGCTTTCGCGCTTGTTTTTTGCGTCCTCTGAAATGTGGATGCCCAGTGCGTCAGCGAACGTGTCGGCGATGGCGATGGTGAGGATGCCTGCGATGACTGCGGACCTCGAATGGGTGCTCGCAGAAAGGCCGACCATCAAACCCATCGTGGTGAGCGCCGCCGACGTCAAGCCGAAGCCCAGGCCGGTGCGAAGCGATTCCTTCACACGTTCACCTCGTCGGTTATTCCTAGCGTTTCGAGCCATCGGATGTGGGTGGTGTCTTTCGTCATGGGTTTTCTCTCTCATGCTAATGATGCGGGCGTCGTGCCTCGCTGCCTTCGCAGGTATTTGTCTGCCTCCACGACGACGACGATGCTTGCCGCAATGGCGAGGGTCTTGGCCCACGTGGCCGGGTCAAGCGCGGTCGTCCTCATGACGTATTGGAGGTCGGGAACGTAGATGACGGCGAGCTGGGCGCAGGTCGCCACGAAGAGGCTTCCGAGGAGGAAGGGGTTCCCGAGGGGGTTCATGCGGAACACCGATTGCGTGAACGAGCGGGAGTTGAGGGTATGGAAGAACTGGAAGAAGACGACGGCGTTGAGTGCGGTCGTGCGGGCGAGCTCCGGGCTCGCCCCGGTGGCGAGCTGTTCGTAGAAGAGGTAGAAGGTGCCGGCCGCGATGACGAGGCCGACGAGGGCGAGGCGCTTGACCATGAACCGGTTAAAGAGGGGTTCCTTCGGGTCACGGGGGGACCGCTTCGTGATGCCCTCCTCTGCCGGCTCATAGGCGAGCGCGACGTCCTGCAGGCCGTTGGTGACGAGGTTTATCCAGAGGATCTGGGTGGCAAAGAATGGGAGGGGCAGGCCGCCGAAGAGGCTTGCGAGGATGAAGAGGGCGACGCCCGCCGACGAGCTCAAAAGAAAAAAGACGACCTTGCGGATGTTGACGAAGATGGTCCTGCCGACCCGGACGGCCTCGAAGATGGTGGCGAAGTTGTCGTCTTGGAGGACCATGTCGCTCGCCTCGCGGGCGACGTCGGTGCCCTTCTTGCCCATGGAGACGCCGATGCTCGCCTTCTTGAGGGCGGGGGCGTCGTTGACGCCGTCGCCGGTGACCGCGACGACGTGGCCCCGTTCCTGGAGCGCCTTGACGATGGAGACCTTCTGGTCGGGTGAGACGCGGGCGTAGGCGGCGATTGATTGGACGCGGTCGGCGAGGAACCCCTTTCCCTTCTCGGCGAGCTCCCTGCCGGTGACCACCTCGCCGTCGTCTTCGAGGATGCCGATGCTTTTGGCGATGGCGGTGGCGGTTATCCTGTGGTCGCCCGTTATCATGACGGTCGTGATGCCTGCGCTTTTGGTGTCTTTGATGGCGGACACGGCGCTCTCGCGGGCAGGGTCGATGCTGCCTGCGAGCCCGAGGTAGGAGAGCCCCGTCGTTGCCTCGTCTTCGAGGTCGACGTCGTCGCATGTGCCCTTGAGGTCCTTTTTGGCGAGGGCGAGGACCCGCAGGCCGTCGCTCGCCATGGCCTCGTAGCGGCCGCGGATGCCCTCGTTGCCCTCGTCTTCGCCGAGGAAGCCGAGGACGGTCTCCGGGGCCCCCTTGACGTACACCGTGCAGCCTCCGTCTCGTTCGTTGAGGGATGCCATGTACTTGCGCTCCGAGCTGAAGGGGATTTCATCCCGCCGCCTCAGATCTCTTCTAATCTCTTGGAGGTCGAGCCCCTCCTTCTTGGCGGCGACGAGCAGCGCCCCCTCGGTGGGGTCGCCGTCGATAGTCCACTCGTCTTCCTCGTGGACGAGGTCTGAGTCATTGCAGAGGACGCCCGCCGTCAGGAGCTCCCGCAGGCGCTCGCGGCCCGGCTCGTCTTCGCCCTCGTAGGTGATGGCGCCCTCGGGCGCATAGCCTTCGCCCGCCACGTCATAGGACGCGTCACCCGTATGGATGCGCTTGACGGTCATGGAGTTCTCGGTGATGGTGCCTGTCTTATCAGAACATATGTAGTCGCAGCTACCGAGCGTCTCGACGGCGACGAGCCGCCGGATGATGGCGTTGCGCGACGCCATGCGCTTGAGGCCGATGGCCATGGCCAGCGTCATGGCGATGGGCAGGCCCGCGGGGATGACCGAGACGGCCAGGCCGATGGAGAAGAGCGCCGTCTCGACGACGTCCATGCCGCGGGCGACGCCGACGAGGACCACGAAGACGGCAAGCGCCACCGAGACGGCGCCGATGCGGCGGCTGAAGTCTGCGACCCGCTGCTGAAGCGGCGTCTTCCGGCGTTCGGTGGCATTCATCTGCGCAGATATTCCGCCGAGCTCGGTATCCTCGCCGGTCGCCGTGACGACGCCCCGGCCCTTGCCGCGGGTGACGGTGGTGCCCATGAAGGTCATGTTCTCCTGCTCGGCGACGGGCACGTCCTCGTCGTCGATGGCGTTGGTCTGCTTTTCGACGGGCGTCGATTCGCCGGTGAAGGTGGATTCGTCGACGGTGAGGTCGGTGACGGAAAAAAGGCGGGCGTCTGCGGGGACCTTGTCGCCTGCGGCGAGCACCACGACGTCGCCGGGGACGACGTCGGCGGCGGGGATGCGGGTTGTGTCGCAGTCCCTGAGGACCTTGGCCTTGGGGGCGGCGAGCTTTCGTATCTCGGCCATGGCCTTCTCGGCCTTGTATTCCTGGGCGAAGCCGACGGCGGCGTTGATGGCGACGACGGCGGCGATGACGGCGGAATCGATGAGGTGGCCGACGGCGGTGGTGACGATGCCTGCGGCAATCAGCAGATAGATGAGGGGGTCGGTGAACTGGTTGATGGCGATGTCTTCTAGCGAGCGGCCCGAGTCGTCGGCTATCTCGTTCAGCCCGTGGCGTTCTCTTCGCTCTTCCGCTTCGTCCTGGGAGAGCCCGCAATCTTCCGCATTAAGCGATGAAAAGACTTCCCCTGCGGATTTCCGATAGGCGTTGCCGGTCACGACGAACCTCTCTTGTGCATGTTTTGTATCTCGGCGATGGTGGTGGCCTGGTCGGGCTTCTTTTCGGGGCGCCAGCGCTTGAAGCGGGGGAACCGGAGACCCAGCCCCCGCTTTGCTTTCTTCGTGCGCCCCGCCGTATGGACGCCGCTTTCGGTGAGCTCTGCGCCGATGACTTCGGCGACGTATGTCGGCCTGAACCACTGGTGTGGCTTGACGTCGTCTGACACCTGTAAGCGCGAGGGCTTCTTTTTGACTTCAACGTTCTTGAGCTTGGCGGGAAGGTTTTCGAGCTCCTCGTCGGTGAAGCCGGTGCCGAGCTTGCAGAGTGTCTGAAAGATGTCGTCTTCTTTGTTGTAGGCTGCCAGGAGCAGTGCGCCGTAGGTTCCCGCCCGCTGTCCCTTGCCGGCGTAGCCGCCCACGACGACGAGGTCGAAGGAGTCCGAGAGCTGTGAGGCGTATTCCTTTTTCCATTTAATCCAGCTCCATTTTCTGGCGCCTGCCTGGTAGTGGGAGGTCTTCGCGCACGACTTGCACACGACGCCCTCGAGGCCTCGGGCGAGGCATTCGTTGAAGTAGTCGTCGATGGCGTCGGTATCCTGTGCGATGATGCGGTGGGCGCAGGCGAGGTACTTGTATCGGCGAGAAACAATTCCTTCAAGTCGTTTACGTCGTTCGGGGTAGCTTTTCCTAGTGAGCGATGAGCCGTTGACTGACAGAAGGTCGAAGACCATGTATTTTACGGGCGTCTTCTTGGCGTATTCGTCGACGTCGTACTTGCGCCGCCGCTCCATGAGCCGCTGGAAGGGGTAATACGTTTTTTTGTCGAAGTCGTAGGCGACCACTTCCCCGTCGAGGATGGCCTTGTTCGCGTCGACGTGCTTTCGCACCTGGCCGGCGACGTCGGGGAACTGGCCGGTGACGTCGTTGAGCCGCCGGGAGAAGAGTCGGACGCCGTCACCGTCCTTGTGGGCCTGGATGCGCTCGCCGTCGTATTTCTCCTCGACGCCGATGTCGTCGCTTAGCATCTTCTCGCGGATGGCCGATATCTCCTTGACCCGCTGGGCGAGCATGGGGCGAAGCGGGCGGTTGAGGGCGATGCGCATCCGTTTGACGCCTGCGAGCCCCGAGGAGGCGAGCACCTTGCCGACGTCGCCGAGGTCGCTTGACACGTTGTAGGCGTGCTCGAGGGGGGGCCGGTCCTTTTTCCCGGAAAGGTAGCGTGTCGCCAGGGCGTCGAGGACGGTCATGTCGCCGATGCCAAGCCGCATGGTGGCGAGTGCGAGACGGGTGATGTAGACGCGCTCGACTGCGCGGGCGCTGACGAGAAGCGATGCCAGCGCCGTCTTTTTGACGTCTTGGGAGCCTTTTCCCCCGGCGCGGGCGATTGTGAGGAGTCCTTCGTGGACGTCGGCGATGGAGAGGTCCCCTGAAAGTTCGAGTGGGTCTGAGAAGCGTTTTTTCCTCGTTTTCACAAGGGATTTGGCGACGTCGCCGAGGTCCCCTTTTTTTCTCGCCTCTTTTTCCACATCCTTTTTGGGTGTGTCTGCGGCGAGGGCGATGGCCTCCTTGACGAGCTCGTAGCCGAGGCCGATGTTGACGTCCTCGTAGCCGGGGGCGACCTTGCCGAAGGCGAGATAGCAGATGCGCCTGACCTCGTCGGGGCTGGCGTCCCCGAAGGCGTCGGCGAGCTGGCGTATCATGGCGTCGGTCGACGACGTCTTTTCGAGTTTTGCGAATTGGTGGGCGAGGGGTTCGAATTTCATGGGATTATCTTTTCTGGTGTGTGGGGCAGTAGTAGGCAGTCCGCCCGGATATCCTGGTCGTCGTTATCTGTCCGTCGTCTTTGGGACAATGGGTGCCTTCCTCCCGGTTGGGCAGCAGCCAGGAGCGGGGCATGTCTTCGGGGTCGGCTTTGGCGTCGATGGCCTTTTCGATTATTCGCAGCAATTGCCGGTGAAGGGATTCCATTTGTCTTTCGCTGAGAGCCGACGCCTTTTTTCCGGGGTGGATGCCTGCGTGAAAGAGTATCTCGTCGCCGTAGATGTTGCCGATGCCGGCGAGCTTTTGCTGGTTCATGAGAGCCGACTTGACGGTGCCACGGCCTTGGAATCGTTTCCTGAACGTGCCGTAGTCGATACCTTTGGCGTCGGGGCCGAGGCCCTTGTCCTCGACGAATGCGTCCACGCTGTCGGCGAATCCCACGCGCCCGAGCATGCGCTGGCAGACGTAGGCGAGGCGGTGCCCGCCTTCGAGTTCCCAGACGATGCGGGCGTGGTCTGGCCGGGGGTCGTCATGTCGATAATATGCGAGGTGTCCGGTCATCCCGAAGTGCATGGTGAGCCAGTCCCCCCCGCCGATGCGGGCGAAGAGGTGCTTGCCGTGGCGGCGGGTGGTGGTGAGCTTTTCGTCCTTGAGCCTGCGGGCAAGGGTCTGGGAGGTGATGCTTTCGAGGACGCGGTCGTCGAACACGTGCGTCGACTCGATCCGATGGTTGAGGGCGGTCGCCGCCAGGTGGCGCCTGAAGGTCTCGACGTCGGGGAGTTCGGGCATATCGCTGTCACCTGAATCGTTCGGGGAGTCGCAGGTAGTACGTGTCGATGTCGTCAATCACATCTTCGGGTGTCAGGGAGGCGAGGTGTTTGACGAGGTTGCTTCTGCCGAGGATGCGCTTGGTGACGGGCACGGACACGCCGTCCACCGTGGATGCGTCGGCCATGTGCAGGCAGCCGAGCGGTGTGCGGCATAGCTTTCCCGACGGCGTCTGGCTGGGGTCGACGGTGAGCTGGTCGGCCTTCTTCTCGTGGCCGCCGGTCACTGAAAAGTCCAGCTGGTCGTCGAGGGCGGCGGCCCAGCGTCCCGTGAAGCTCGCCTCGGGGTCGCTTTGCCGGTATCTGAAGTGGTCGTCGTAGAAGGAGGTGGGCTGGGGCTGGTCGAGCAAGAGCATGACGTGGAAGCTGTTGCCCGTCCAGTAGACGAAGGGGTCGGAGTCGATGCTTGCGAGGTCGGCGAGGTCGTCGTCTTCGGCGATGAGTTCGAGGAGGAGGCTGGTGGCGGCGCGCGCCTGTTCGGCCGTGATGTGCTTTCCGCGGTCGAGGTCGAAGAAGACGCGCTTGATGGATTCGCCGGCGTGCTCGCCGTTGGTGGCGTAAAAGAAGTTGACGTACTTTCGGGGCACGATGTAGTGCCAGACCCGCTTCTGGACGTCGGAAAGCCCGTCTTCGGCCCGGGACAGCCGCTCCTCCTCTTTTCTGAGCGCGAGGAATTCGGGCGTCACGGCGCGGGCAATCTCTGCCGCTGTGAGCGGTTCGTCCTTGGAGCCCCGTTTGAGGATGTATGATTTCCCTTGTCGTCCGGGCAGCCAGATGCGGGTGGCGACTTCGAGGTCACCGAGAAACGATTCGAGCTTGTCTGCCATGATGCCGATGAGGAGTGCCGCGTCGAGCTGACCTGCCGGGGACATGAGGCTTTCGGCCTCGTTTCGGGCGAAGCGGACAAGCGAGGTCATTGGCTATCGCCCTCATCTGATGCGATGTCTTCTAGCGAGCGGCCGGTGAGGACCGAGTCCGGTTGGGTGCTCACGGGATTTCTGCGGGCGTCCGCCGCATCGTCTCGTTTTTTGACGAGCAGCCACTGGTCTTTTTCGCGCCCCGACTTGGTGAGGGCGTAGCCGCCCTTGAGCTTCTCGCCATCGAGGACGACGCTGATGTGGCCCTTGTCAAGGCCTTCCCCGATGGACTCGTTGTCCTTGGCGTTTTCGTAGTTGCCCCGGTCCCAGACCATGACGGTGCCGGCGCCGTATTCGCCCTCGGGGATGACGCCCTCGAAGCCGGCGTAGGCGAGCGGATGGTCCTCGGTCCTGACGGCGAGCCGCTTTTCAGCAGGGTCGGTCGCGGGTCCCTTGGGGACGGCCCACGATTTCAGTACGCCGTCGACGGCGAGGCGGAAATCATAGTGCAGGCGGCTCGCTTCGTGCTTTTGGACGACGAAGAAGCCGTCTTTTTTCCCTTTCCCCTCCGTCGGCTCGGGGGTCTTTCGGAAGTCCCGCCTCCTCTTGTAGTCGTTAAGGGAGCCGGTCATGTGAGCGCCTCCGCGAGCATTCTCGCGTTTTCTGGTGCGTAGCCATTGGCGTCGTTGTTGAAGTAGGCATAGGCCTTGTCGCAGCCCTGGCGGGCAATGGCCTTGGCGTGCTCGGTGATGTCGCGGTCCGAGTATCTGGTATCGTAGTGGTTGCCGTGGAAGCGAAAGTAGCCGACGCGGTGTGTGGAGATGACGTCGTCGGGCATGGCGAGGCCCGACACCGAAACGAAGGAGGTCTTGTGGTCTGCGAGGAGGTCGTAGACGTCGTCGCGCCACCACGCCGGGTCGCGGAACTCGACGGCATTGTCCTTTCTGCCGTCGAGGTGGCCGAGGAACGTCTCGAGGCGGGAGAGGGTTTTCTCCGTGTAGCCGTAGGAGGGGGGCAGCTGGAAAAGGTGGCAGCCCATATGTCCTTTAAGCTCTGCCGACAACGCATAGAAATCGTCGATTTTTTCGGCGACGTCGTGGAGGCGCTTGACGTGGGTGATGGTCCTGGGGGCCTTGAGAGTATAGCGAAATCCACTGGGGGCCTGTGTTTCCCATTTCTCTAGCGTCTTTTCCCTTGGCCACTGGTAGAAGGAATAGTTCACCTCGACGGAGTCGAAGACATCCTTGTAGTGCTCGAACCACTTCGACTTCGGAAGGTCGTCGGGATAGAAGGGACCCCGCCAGTGGTCGTAGTTCCATCCCGAGGTGCCGATGCGGTAGGGCGTTGCCATGGATTCCGTCACCCCGCCATGAAAAACAATGCAGCGACACCCATGGCGGCCCAGACCGCCTTGTTCCAGGCGAAGATCTTGGAGCCATCGAAGCCGCCGAAGGGGATGAGGTTGAAGAGGGCGAGCCAGCTGTTGATGAGGACGCCGTAGGCGGCGACCTGGCCGAGGATGCCCCCGCCTGCCACCGCTCCGAGCCCGAGGAAGACGGCGGCGGCAAGGAGGTTGGCGGCGATGCCTGCAGCCGAGATGATGCCGTTCTGCCGTCGGGTGACGTGTCCCCGTATCATGACGGCGCCGGGGGCGGCGATGATGAAGCCGGCGAACGACATGAGAATGGCCAAGACGAGCATCTGGTCGAATGATTCGAATCCCGCCTTGACGCCGAAGCGCTGCGCGGTGAACTTGTGGCTGAGCTCGTGGAAGACGAAGCCGACGCCGACGGTGAAGGCGGCGATGGCAAAGCCGACGATGAGGTCGGCTCCCGGGCGCCCCCCGCTCATGGCGATGGCGAAGGCGAGCGAGATGGCGGCCCACGCCTTGGCGAGGTCGACGAGCTCGCTTCCCTCATGCTGGCCGTTCATGGGGTGAACACCTCCATGATGCCGATGACCTCCTGGTCGGTGACGTCGTACCAGCGCTCGTATACCTGGGCGACGGCATGGAAGTCGGAGGGGGTGGTGAGGACGACGAGGTCGTCGACGAGCGCCGCTATCTCGCAGGCGACGTCGGGGCCGGCGACGGGGGCGGCGGCGGTGATGCGGGTGGCGTCCTGGTTCCTGCAGAGCGTAATGGCTGCGCGCATGGTCGAGCCCATGGCGATGCCGTCGTCGACGAGGACGACATGCCTGCCCCCGAGTGTGGGGAGCGGTTTTCCGGCCCGAAGGACTTGTTTTCTCCGGCGCATCTCCTTGACTTGTTCCTGGATGATCTCCTCGATTTGTTTTTCGAGGAGGACGTCGCCGGCATAGTCGAAGAGGAAGTTGCTGCCGTCTTCGGCGACGGCGCCGAATCCCGCCTCGGGGTTGTCGGGGTAGGGGAGCTTTCTGGCCACGACCATTGAAAGCGGGGTGTCGAGCGCCTTGGCGACGTGGGCTGCGACCTCGACGCCGCCTCGGGGGATGCCCATGACGATGCGGTGCCCGCCCGTTTCGGGTATCCTCTCTTTGACGGCTTGCCCGAGCCTTTTTCCTGCGTCTGCACGGTCCCTGAATGTCATTGCGTCATCCATCTTCTTCGAGGGCGTCTGAAAGTCCGCGGATGCCTTCATTGAATCGTACGTTCATCTTGGGAAATCGCATGGCGGCCGCGGGATGGGGTGTCTCGATGTAGCACCGATTATCCTCCTGCTTTGTCTGCTGGGCGACCCTTCCCATGAGGACGACGATGTCGGGATTGACGACGTGGAGTTGCCGTTCGAGATAGGTTCTACAGGCGTCGACCTCGGAGGGCCGGGGCCTGCGGTTGCCGGGTGTCTTGTGCTTGACGACGGACGTGACATAGCAGCGCGTCCTGTCGATGCCGTGGTCTTCGAGCACTGCATCGAGATGCCGGCCCGACTGGCCTACGAAGGGGCGTCCCGTCTCGTCTTCCTTGGCTCCCGGATTCTGGCCGACGAGCATGACCCTGGCGTCTGCGGGGCCCTCCCCGGGGACGGCGTTATCGGCGTCCTTGTGGAGCGGGCAGTTGGTACAGGTTTCGATGTCGCAGGCGATGTCTTCGAGGGATTCGGTCTCTTCTTCTGGCATGCTCTTCACGGACCTAGTCCTTTTTCACCCAGTCGTCGCCGTGCTTTTCGTAGCTCTTTTTGACGGCGCTCCAGGCGACTTTGTTGGCGGCCTCTTCTCTGCTCGCATCGCCTTTGCGGTCGTCGGGGTCCTTGTAGCGCTCCCATGCGTCATTGAATGCCTCTTTAAATATCTTTTGGGCGCCTTCGGGAAGAGGATTGCGGACGTTCTTGGGAAGCTCGGCGATGGCATCGTAGGGCCTCGTGGGTTCCTCAGGTCTTCTCGTAGCGGCCCATGTGGTCGCAGCTTTCCAGGATGTGGCCTTGCATGGCCTCCTGGACATCGGCTTTCCCGGCGCCCTCTTCGAGGTTGAGGGTGGCGTCAAGGGCGTAGAGCCGAAAATAGTAGCGGTGGACGCCCGAAGGCGGGCAGGGGCCGCCGTAGTCGTTTCGCCCCCAGCTATTGCCGCCCGCGGTGCCGCCTGCGGGCTTGCTGTCCTCGTCGACGCCGGTTATCTCGGCATCGATGTCGTAGACTATCCAGTGGTCCCAGGTGCCGCCGGGGGCGTCGGGGTCGTCGACGATGAGTACGAGGCTCTTGGCGTCGTCGGGTACGTCGTCTACGGTGAGTGGCGGGTTGACGTCATCGCCCTGGCACGTGTATTTTTTCGGTATCATGGCTTCATGTTCGAACGCGGGGCTTTCGATGTTCATATCTTGGTTCACCTATCTTTTTTCCCTTAATCCCAGTCGGGGAGTTGTCGTCTGATGGCCTCGATGAGGGCTGCGAATTCGACGGGCAGGTCGTAGCCGTCCTTGGTGGCATGAAAGCGTCCGAAGTCGGCGTAGAGGTTGCCTTGGAGCTCAAAGGCGGTGCGCTCCCCCTCCTTGTTGGTCTCTTTGACGTTGATGCTGAACTCCTGGAGCTGTTCGTTGCCGAACTTGTCGTTGAAGCGCCCCATGAACTCCTCAAGCATCTGCTGCATGCCGATGCGGCTTCCCGGGGGGAGCTTGTCTTTGGCGACGACCTTGACGCGCTGGTCGAGGACGTCGGCGCCCGGGGCGAACGAGGCGAGGTAGTCGAGGATGTCGCGGTAGGTGATGAGGCTTTCGTCCAATCCAGCCGACGTGGCGTTGTAGTAATGCAACTGCTCAAAGAGGCGGGCGACGCTGTCGTCTGCCGCGACCCTGACGTAGAGGGTGTCGGCGACGGTCTGGGCTTCGATGTCGCGGATGCGCTGCTTTTCCCCCGAGCGCTCGCCTATGCCTGCCTTCACCCGAGGAAGCGATGCAATCTTTTCAGCGTAGTCGTCCTCGTTGATGAAGCGGGCTTCTTTTTCTCCTGTCATGAGCAGGTCGGCTATTTGCTTGTTTCTGAGGGAGACGCGGGCCTTGTCGGCGCCCTCGTGGGGATTGAGGGTGGGGATGTCGCGCAGGGGGATGTCTTCGACCCTGAGGTTCTCAAAGTCGCCTTTGCCCAGGGTCCATGCCAGGATGTCTGCAAAGGAAAGCATGCTCTCCAACTTCCCATCTTGGCCCACTGGCGCGGCCTTGAGGGAATTTTCCCGCATGATGCGGCAGGCCTCGCCGAGCGGTGTATCAGGACTCAAAAGCGGCGCCGTCTCCATGAGGGTGGCTGCTTTCGTCCTGTCTGCGGGCGGGTTGCTGCCGATGATGGCGTCGACGGTGATGAGGCCATGGTAGTCCCCTTCTTCGGCCACGGGCACGGAAAATTGCCGGTGCTTCTTCATGGCGCCTATCGCCTTGGAGATGGGCTCATCTGGTCCGATGACGGCTGCTGGCGGTGTGGCGAGGTCGGTGACGGTCGTGTTGGTCAGGTCGTCTGTTAAGGTCATTTTTTTCCACCTAGTATGCTTCGAGGTCGCCTCCCACGTTGAAATAGTATGATGTGTTGACGGCGACGGAGTCGGGCGTCCTGCAGCAGCAGACGTCGTCGCGGACGTCGTCGCAGAGCCTCAAACGCTCTTCGAGGCTTATCTCGTTTCGCCTTTGGCAGGCGAACGAGGAGATTCTGCAGGTGCCGCCGAGGTAGTCGCGGTCGAGGCATGCGCTGTTGCAGTCGAGGTCGACGACGTCGATGGGGGTCGTCGTGGGCAGATCGACTTCTTCCTCCAATTCCTCCGCGTCGGGGCAGGCGCCGAGGAGGTAGGATTCCACGTTGCCGCTCGTGCACGCCTCGCAGGCGTTCGAATACGTCTCGCCATCGTTGCCGCAGACGGGTTCGTAGACCTGGGCGCAGACGTCGAGTCTTTTTTCCTCCTCGCCGCAGACGTGCCGAAGCGAGGGTTCAGCCGGTTCGCGGGGAGGCGGCAGCTCGTCCTCCTCGACGGTGTCGGTCTCGGGCACGTCGGGGGGCATCGTCGTGGGCGGAGGTGATGGCGTCGTGGATTCCTCGGTCTTGGTGAGGGGCTGGGTGCTCGTTACCGGGGCTGTCGTCTGTTCCTGCGTGGATGACATGCATCCTGCCAGTGCAAGGGCTATAATGGATGTGAGCAAAAGTTGTCTTTTCATGGGGTCACCTGCTCGTAGCCGGCTACATTCTTCTCGTAGACTTCGTGGATGAGCTTCTGGTCGAACGTCCGCATCTCCTCGAGCATGGCGTCGCGTTCGCTTTCCTCGAAGTACTCCATCGAGGGGATGAAGAAGTGGCCGTCTTCCTTGTCGATATGGCGCGGATAAAAGCTCACCAGGGCTTCGAGGTTGAGGGCTATCTCGCCGAGGGCGACGGAATGGCCGTTCCCCTCCTTAACGGCTTCGCCCTCAGTCCGTTCTTCGCGCAATCTTTTGAGTGCCGTTTCGAGTTTGGCGAGCACCTCGCGCCCGTAGACGTGCTCGCCGATGAGCTCTTCGAGGGTGTTCTGGTGCTCGGCGGAGAGGTCCTTGTCCTCGAGGGCCGCAAAGAGGAGGTCTTCCTCCTTGCCGTGGTGGCAGCGGTCGGCGTAGGTGCGGATGAAGTCGATGAAGTCTTCGACGAATCGTTCATCGGCCTGTTTTTTGTCGCGGACGGTCGAAAGCTCCTCTCCCGCCCTCGCAATCATGCGCTCGATAAGCCGGTGCTCGGTCATGAGTGGTCCAATAGGCATCATTTTTCGTGTCTCTAAAACGCGATATTGAAGCAGTCAAGGCCCATCAGCAATAGGAGTCCCGGCAAGCCGCCGAGGGCGACGATGAGGATGCTCCACATATTGATGTTGATGTTTATCATGGGCAAGATATTCGTCAGCAGTAGGGCGACGAGTCCGATGACGCTGTTGACAAGCAGCCATACTAGGGCCTTCCCCACCTTGAAGAGGAGAAGGAGTACCAGCGCCAATAAGAGCACGGTCAATACCTGCCCCAAAAAGACCGCTTCAACCATTTTCCTTGGATATTATGCCTCCTCTGATTGTTCTTGTCCCGAGCCGCGGGTGCAGTAGTATCCCCAACGCAAAGACAGCTGGTCGGTGACGGGGCAGCTCGCACACAGGCAGCCCCTCTCCTCGCTGATGCGGCTCGCCTTTCCGGTGGCGCAAAAGCCGAGGTCTTCCTCGCCGGTGCCAGAATAGCTGGGGCACTCCCCGCAGTAGCTCTTGCAGGTCTTTTTGATCTCTTCTATCTTCTTGGACCGCTCCTCGTCGCCGAGGTCGGCCAACTCCTTCATAGTGTCTTCGAATTCAGCCATAGTTTCAACTCCTGTTCGGTATCACTTCCACTTGATCTCTATCTCTATCTCCTTTTGCCCGTCCTCGTCCTTGAAGCCGTATTCGACGTCAAGCGATCCATCGGGTATGCTGACCTGCTGTCCTTTGACTTCTATCTCTCCCGACTGGATTCCTTTTCC
>CAYUFO010000008.1:0-17503 GCA_964443985.1 uncultured archaeon
GGTGACGTCGAAGGGTTTATTCGACGTCGGGGTCGTTGGGCCAGATGAGTGATGGCTCCATCCATTATGGGGGTTGTTGTTTTGGGCTTGGGCAATTGAATGAAAGAGAGAGATATTAATACATCAGACCTATTCTTTGATAGTATGGAAAATGAGCTAGGGATTCGGGTTCCAGAAGAGGAGGTTGCCAGGCTTTGCCGGAGCCACCACATCAAGCGTCTATCCTTTTTCGGGTCGGTGTTGGGGAAAGAGTTCACCGACGAAAGCGACGTGGACGTGTTGGTTGAATTCGAAACCGGGAAAAAGCCGGGCTATCTCGGCATGGCACGCCTCGCAGGGGAACTTTCCCAGTTGCTTGGCAATCGAAAAGCGGACGTTCGGACGCCCGACGAATTGAGCAGGTATTTTAGAGACGACGTTGTCTCCCACGCGAGGGTGGCGTATGCGGGAGGCTGACGAGATACGACTGCGACACATGCTCGATGCCGCCAAGGAGGCGGTGTCGTTTTCCGCTCAATCCTCGCGCAAGGACTTGGACGACAACCGCATGCTTGTGCTCGCCGTCCTCAAAGACCTCGAAATACTCGGAGAAGCAGCCAATAAGGTATCAGCTAAGACGAGGGAACAGCACCCAGATATTCCCTGGAAAGACATCATCAACATGCGAAACCGCCTCATCCACGGCTACTTCGACATCGACTACGACATCGTCTACGCCACCCTCACCAAAGACCTGCCCTCCCTGATTGAAACACTAGAAGACGCCCTCAAGAGATAAGCGTTTCCGCCGAAGGCGCTACGGCCCTGCGCCGAGAAGAGGGATGGGGGAAAGAGAGGGGGAGGGGATAGGCCTATTTCTTTTTGGTGAGGGCGGCGATGAGTTCGTCTTTTCGCACTGATTTGTTGAGGGATGCGGTTTGTATCGTATAGAAATTTTCTAGGAACTTCATCCATTCGGATTTGCTCCACAAATAGCGGTGTCCCATCTGGTCGTTTTTGAAGTAGGTATCGTTTCGTTTGGAGCGGACGGGAACGCTGAAGATGACGAGTGGGGCTACCTTGAGTTGTTTGTCGAGGAGGATTTTAATCTGGTTTTCAGAAAAGTGTTCGAGGACTCCTTCGTGGGTGACGGCATCGAATCTCTTCTTTTTGAATCGGGTGTCGATGTCGAAGGCGTCCATGAGCCTGAGATGGATGTCTTTCCCGAAGTTGAAGGTGTTTATTTGGGCGACTTTCAGGATGCGTCGTTCGCTGTCGATGGCAGTGACCGTGTAGCCGTTCAGTGACAACACAATGGCGGTTCTCCCCAGGCCGCAGCCGACTTCCAGTATGTTCCCCCCGCCCTTCACGTATTTTTTCACGTAGCGCATGAAGGCTTCGTTGTTTTTTTCGGCTTTGTGAAGCATGTCTTCATTGAGGATGATGTGTCCGTATTTTTTCGAGTAGTGCTGCATCCAGTCGATGGCGGGAAGCAGCTTTTTCGATTGGATGTCTCGCAGGAGAAGGGTGAGGTCGTTGTAGATTGGCCAGTGTCGCTCGAAGGCGATGCGTTCAAGTGCCTTGTTGACGTTGACGGTGATGGGGTACTCGACGAATTTGAGCATGTAGTAGTCGTCTTCGGTGTCGCCGAAGGCCACCGAGTCTTCGGTGGTGAGGTTCACTTGCTTAAACAGCTCCATGATGGCTTTTTCTTTGGCGCCGGCCTTCCATGTTTCGTTGAGCAGACCCCCCGTGCAGGTATTGCGTTGATAAGCGAACCGGGTTCCGATAACATGGTTGATGCCAAGATGGTTCTTGAAGGGGATGAGGCACTCTTCATAGGCTCGCGAGATGGCACAGGTGTAATACGTCCTTTTTTTCAAATGGGTAACGAGAGGCTTCGCGCCCTCGGAGAGGTGTTTGTGGAATTCTTTGTTGAAGATTCTGGTTGACGCACGGATGATGTCCTTTCGTTTCCATCCCGTGAAGCCCTCAGCCCAGTTCTTGATGATGATTTCGCCGCGTTTTTGATACGACATCCGCCCTTTTTTGTTAAGGTCGATGGCCCGGTTGATCTTTTGCTGGCATTTCTCGGGAAAGAGGCCTTCCTCGAAAAGACGGTCGGTGATGAAGACGCCGATGCTTCTTCCTTCAGTCAATGTTCTGTCAACATCGAATAATGCCAGTTTTTTCATCGTGTCTTCTGGTTAGAGTACAGAAAATAACACGAAATAAAAAGAGGGGGGTGACGTCGAATGTGTTATTCGACGTCGGGGTCGTTGGGCCAGATGACGTTTCTGACTTGTTTTCCGACGACTTCGAGGGTGGTTTCGTCCATTTCTGCGAGGGGTTCGTCGACGAGGCCGAAGCCCTTGGCTTCGTAGCGTTCCTTGAGGCCTTCGGCGTAGGCGCCGGATTCGATGTCGTCTAAGACTTCGCCCATGCGTTTTTTGACGCCGTCGTCCATGACGCGGGGCCCAGATTGGATGGCGCCGTCGCGGGCGGTGACGGACACGCGGCGGAGCATGCCGACGTTGCCTTTCTTGTAGGCAAGGGGTGCGAGCAGCCCCCAGAGTTCGTGGTGGACTTCCCAGTAGGCGAGGACGGGGTTGTAGCCGCGCTCGATGAGGGTCTCGTAGGCGTGTTTGACCATCCAGGTGACGCCGCCGCACAGGTCGACTTGTTCGCCGAATAGGTCGCTTTTGCATTCCTCCTGAAAGCTCGTCTCAAGGACGCCGGCTCGCGTTGCGCCCTGCGCCTTGCACATGGCGAGGATGATGTCTCGGGCGTCGCCGGTGGCGTCCTGTTCGACGGCAAAAAGGGCGTTCATGCCGAAGCCGTCTTCGTACATGCGGCGCACCATGAAGCCGGGGCCTTTGGGGGCGAGCATGACGACGTTGACGTTCGCAGGCGGCTTTATCCAGCCGAAGGTGATGTTGAAGCCGTGGCTGAAGGCAAGGGTGTTGCCGTCGGTGAGGTTGGGTTCGATGAATTCTTTATAGACGGTGGGCTGGGCGAGGTCGGCGATCAAAAGCTGGATGACGTCGGCTTTCTTGGCGGCCTCCGCGATGGAAAAAAGCGTCTTGCCGGGTTCCCATCCGTCCTCCTTGGCCTGCTCGTAGAACTGGTCTTCGCGCTGGCCGACGATGACGTTGACGCCTGAGTCGCGGTAGTTCAATGACTGGGCGCGGCCCTGACTCGCATAGCCGATGACGGCAAGCGTTTTATCCTTGAGGCCGTCCATGGTGACGTCGTCTTCGGTGAGGAGTGTTCCAACAACTTTTCCCTTCTCGTCTTTGATGTCGTGTGGCATGGTGTACACCGCGTATGCGTTGATGTATGGCGATTGCGCGCAATAGTCTTACGAGGCATCTAATAAAAAGGGCATCTAATGAGGTAGTGATGGCAGAAGGCGATCTCATCGAGCGGCACGTGACGTCTTTGGCGTGGTTGCGCGAGCTCTTTTTGGGGATGGACGGAGTGGGCGACGTCGAGAAGGTCATGGGCGTCGGGGACTGGGACGACGCCTGTTGTGGCTCATTTGGTGGAAAAAAGCTCGTCGTATCCGTGGATGGACCCTACTGTGAGCGCATCGCGTTTCGGAGTGCGCTCATCCATGCGTCGACGGACGTGGTTGTGAAGGGGGCGAAGCCGATTTTTGTCGTGGATACGTTGATGGGTGCCAGAGAGGAGGTCGAAGAGATTGCCAATTCCCTGAAGCGGCAGGCACTGGCGTTGGGGATTCCCATCCTTGGCGGCAACACGAAGTTCGAGGATGTGACGCCGCAGGTGACGGTCACCGTCATAGGGGAATTGGTCGTCGATGAACCGATACGAGATAGTGGTGCGCGCAAAGGGGATGTTGTGTGCCTTATCGGAGAACCCATCTGGGGAGAGGAGGCGGAACGGATTGAGAAAGCCAAGAATCTTTTCTCCTGCTGGTTCGCCATCCTCGAGGCAGGAGTGAGGATTCATGCGGCAAAGGACGTGACGAAGGGGGGATTGGCCTCTGTTGTCTACGAAATCGAAACGAAAAGCGAAAAGAAAATCCTCCTCAACGAAAAACTCCCCTACCCGAAAACGAGAAACCTCGACAACTTCATGCTCTCGCTCGAGAAAAAAGAATATGAAAGGATGAAAGGGATTTGCGGGGAGAGGGATATCAGGTTGGAGGAGGTCGGGTGTGTTGATCTTGAAGGATAGATAACGGGGGGATAAGGATTGATATGGACGCCAAAAGAGTAAGTGGTATACACACTTATAAGACGAAAAGATTCCGACTAGCCCTATATTCGTCATGCATGCTCCTCGCTTTCGTCGTGTTCGTTCTTGGCGTGTTTGCGCCGATTGACCCCCCGATAAGGGTGTTGGTTTTGGTGGGTTCATTCCTGTTTGCGGGGGCATGCATGTATTATCTCCTCTTTCTCCATGTCAAAGAAATGGCGGTTGGCCCCGAAAACGTGACCGTGTCCACGCTCCTTCACACAAAACGGTATGCGTGGAGCGACATCGAGGAGGTGCTCCTCGAAGACAGGAGGGGAAAGGGTCGCGACGACTTCATAACCTATCATTTCCTCGTCATCAAGACCCCCGGACAAGCGATATACCATCCGCCTTTGGGACCCCATGCGATCGTACATTGAGGCACATGAGGAGTTAATCGAAAGGATCGGTGAACACAAAAAAATGCGAGCCATCAAAACGCAAGGAGGGGTGTGGTTTTAACGTACGGAGTTGGGATAACATCCTAAGGGAGCAGGTTATGGCGAGAGGACGGGTATCTGTTTCACGACTTCGTCGGTGAAGGTGTCTTCGCCTGCTCCCCAGGTGCCGTCGCCGTGCTCGGAAAAGAAGGCACGGACAGGCCTATTGGTGCCGGCAGCGATGCCGGCCTCTTCGAGTGGGATTTGCATCTCAAGTGAACGGTCGACGTATGCCATACTCGCTGGATCGTCCTTGGTAGACAGCTTCATGCTGAAGCCCATGTCGATGTCGTCTTCACCAGCCTCATGGAGGCTCGGATAGGCGGTGATGAAATAGGAGAACGGTCCATCGGCGTCGGTGAGGTAGGCGCCGCCGGACACCGAAGAGCCGGTGGATTCGTCGACGACCCCCGACCACCATTCGATGAGTGCGTCAAGGCCGCCCACGTCGGAGAAGAATTCCTGTCCTCCCGTCGCCCGGTCGTTATCGGTGTCAAGGTAGAGGGTGCCGATGACGCTGGCCGTGGCGCCCTTTTCGGCGAAGGTTTCGTCGAGGTCTCGGGCGAACGACACAAGGACGTAGAGACGGGTGTCGTCGCGGGCGAGTTTGATGTGTGCCACGTCGAATTCGATGACGGGGTCTCCGGCGTATTCGGTGCGGACGTCGCCGACATCCTCACCTATGAACACGGGAATGCCATTCCATTCTGTGGGGTGGCCGTCGATGATAATGGCGCTGGGAACGTCGGAAACGGAAGGGAGTGGGGAGGAGGAGGAGGAGGAGGACTCGGAGGTCGGGGGGATTTGGGGGGGAAGCGTGGATGAAGACGATGTCGGCGGAGGTTCCTCTTTGACTTCGATGCATCCTGCGAGGAGGATGACAAGGACAAAAGAGAGAATGAAAGATGGGTTGTCCATCAAGTACTCATTCGCAGGCAGGATAAAAAGTGTTTGTTATCGCACCCGCACGGCCATGCCGTAGTCGAAGTCGCGGATTTCTTTGGGCGAGAGTTGGAGGGTGCCGATTTTGAGGAAGGTGTCTTTTTCGTCGACGACGAGGCATTCGTCGCCGCAGCGTAGGTCTGAGTCGATGTCTTTGACGAATTTGGCGAAGACGCTTTTGCCCTCTTTGACGCAGGCGACGACGTCGGGGTCTGCTGAGTCGACGACGACGCGCAATGCAGGTTTCGGGAAGGTTTCGAGGAGTTTTGCGGCGAGCCATTCTTTGGGCAGCAGCAGGTGGTCGCTTGCGCGCACGGACGCGATGAGTTCTTTGTCGACATAAAGCCAGCGGATGCGTTTCGTCTTGCGGCTTTTTTTGATGCGAACCTTGTCGGGGATGAGGGCGCCAGCACCACTCCCGAACTGGTAGTCGGCGATGGCGCGGACCTTGGCGAGGTCGCGGACGTTGGCTTCAAGGCGCTCGTCTTCGTCGGGAAGGAAGGCGCTGCCGAACGGATAGGCGTCCATGACGTCGGCGGGGACGTCGCCGAAGTAGGGGAGTTCGATGAGGCAGGTGGGCTCGGCAACGCGTGCGAGGCGAGGTTTGGCGTTGACGACTTCCGGGCGGTAGGCGGTCTCGGCGCCGGTGTGATAGAGCGCTGACTGCTTTGTGATGGGGTCGCGTTCCGCGAGGTATTCTGTGTGGTCTGCAAGGCGGGCGAGGGCCGCCATGAGGGCGGGATGGCTCCTGCAGCGGCGGGCGACGAGCTCCCAGAGGCTGCCCTCGCGGATGGCCTGCTTGACGGCCGCCATCTCGGCATAGGAGACGTAGAGGTTGTGGCGGGCGAGGCAGGCGACGCGTTCGGCCTTTTCGAGCTTCTTCAAATCGGGGCCGTGGGTCGTGCAGACGGGGCAGCTGCACGGCAGGTAGTCGAGGTCGGCAAGGCGCTTGGTGCCCGACGCGGTGAGGTAGCGGTCTTCTCGGGCGAAGAGGGCGTAGGCCGCCGAGTCGAAGAGGTCGCAGCCGAGGGCGGCGGCGATCCCGAATATCATGGGGTGGCCGAGGCCGAAGGCGTGCAGGACGCGGTCGGCGGGGATGTTCTCTCGGATGGTGGCGAGGACGTCGACCAATTCGGCGAAGCGGTATCCCTCCATGAGGCGGACGATGCCGCCGGCGGCGAGAAGCTGGAAGTCGGGTGCGAGGGCCTGCGCGCACTGTACGCGTAGGTCGAGGTAACGGGCCCCCTGGATGCCGGCGTTGACCTGGAATGGGGCGTCGACGGCGTCCTTGGCTCGTTTGAGTGTCGCAGCCAGCTGCTCTTCGGCGCGCGGCTTGAAGGCGTCGGGGAGGCTGGGGATGTCCAGAAAGCTGCCGATGTCGGTGCCGAGGGCGGCTTCGAAGGCGAGGATGTCCTCGTTGGTTGTGGCGACGGCGCCGTAGGCCATGAGCTGGAAGCTCCCCGAGTCGGTGGCGATGAGGCCGTCAAAGCCGAAGAAGTCGTGGATGCCCTTTTTTGTCGCCTGGTGTTTGAGGGTTTCGTCCTTGAGAAGGAGATAAGCGTTGGTCATGAGGCCCTGGGCGCCGAAGGTGCTGGTGAGTTCCTCGACGGGGACGAGAGGCTTTTGGGGGTGATAAACGGGCAAGAGAAGGGGCGTCTCGACTGTTTTGCCGTTGAGCTCAAGACGGCCGATGCGGGCGGCGAGGTCCTTGGCCCGAATCTCGAAGCGGGCGTGGCGGTTCATGGCAGCGCTATTTTTATGGGTGGGAGAGTAATAAGGCAATGAAGGCTATAAGAGGGATTTATCATGGAACTGACGGTTGGGGACGTGATGACCAAGGGCGTCATCACCATCGAGGCGACGGAAAGCGTCCAGACTGGCGCCGAGCTCATGCGCGACCACGACATCGATTCGCTCATCGTCACCGAGCACGGCGACGGCGTGGGCATGGTCACCGAGCGCGACATCATCGCTAAGATAGTGGCGCCCCGATCGGACCCCAGGTCGACGCCCATCTCCGAGTCCATGACGAGCCCCCTCATCACCGTCGGCCCGGACGAGGACGTCGACGAGGCGGCGCGGATGATGCGCGATGAGAACATCCGGCGATTGGTCGTCACCGACGCAGACGACAAGATCATCGGGCTCATCTCCGACTTCGACATCACACGGGTTGAGCCCGCCCTGCATTTGCTCATCGAGGAGCGAAGCAAGTGGGACATCGCCGACATCCACGACGTCGGCCAGGGACGCATCTCGGGTGTCTGCGAGGAGTGCGACAACTACTCGGACAGATTGGAGAGCATTTCCGGCAGGCTCCTGTGCGATTCGTGCCGGACGGGCGATTAGCGGGTTTTACTTCTTGCGGGCGGGAATCTCCTTTACGCCGTTGAGGTAGGGCTGCAGTGCTTTTGGCATGGTCAGCGCGCCGTCGGTGGTCTGGTAGGTCTCGAGGATGAGGCGGAGCGCGCGGCTGGTCGCCACCATGGTGCTGTTGAGCGTGTGGACTGTTTGCTTGTCTTGGCCTGCCCGCATGCGGATGCCGAGCCTGCGGGCCTGATAGCCCGTGCAGTTGCTGCAGCTCATGAGCTCGATGTACTTGTGCTCGCGGGGGCTCCATCCCTCCACGTCGTATTTTTTGGCAGCGACCGTGCCGATGTCGCCGGTACACACGTTGACGACGCGGTAGGGGAGCTCGAGCGTCTGCATGAGCGCCTCGGCGTTGGCGAGGAGCTCCTCGTGGAGGCCCCATGAGTCGTCGGGGGCGCAGAAGATGAACTGCTCTATTTTGTTGAACTGGTGGACGCGGAAGAGCCCGCGCTCGTCGAGGCCGTGCTTGCCTATCTCGCGGCGAAAGCAGGGCGAGACGCCCGCGTATCTGAGGGGGAGGTCGGCGGCTTCGAGGATCTCGCCCTGGTGCATGGCGCCGAGGGGGTGCTCGCTCGTCGCGATGAGGTACTGGTCTTCTCCGTCTATCTTGTACATGACGTTCTCGAAGTCGGCGAGGTCGGTGACGCCCTCGTAGGGGGCGCGGCGCATCATGAGGGGGGGTGCTATGAGCGTGTAGCCTCTTTCTTCTAGCATGTCGCAGGCGAGAAGTTGGAGGGCGAGGTCCATGCGGGCAAGCGCCCCCTTGAGGAAGTAGAAGCCTGCGCCGGCTATCTTGACGGCGCGCTCGAAGTCGGCAAGGCCGAGCGAGGCGGCGAGCTCGCCGTGGTGGATGAGGCTGCCGCCTTCGGTTTCTGGTCTCCCCCACCGCTTGACTTCCTCGTTGTCTTCGTCGTCCTTTCCTGGGGGTACGGAGTCGGCGAGGAGGTTGGGCAGGCGCATGAGGAGGGCGCGGCCTTCGTCGTCGACCCCCTTGACTTCGTCTTCCTTTTGTTTGATGCGGCCGGGAAGCTCTTTGGCTTCCTTGAGGAGGGGGGTGGTATCCTCACCCTTCTTGCGGGCGTCGTTGATGTCGCGGGAGAGGGTGTTGCGGCGGGCCCGCAGGTCGTTGAGCTCTTGGAGGGCGTCGCGCCAGCGGGCGTCGGCTTCGAGGAACTCGGAAAGGCGGGCGAGCACGGCGTCATCGCCGCGGCGGGCCAGGTTCTCGCGGACGGCCCCGGGGTCGTCGCGCAGCAGGCGTCGGTCGAGCATGGTGGGCTTACTTAGGTACAGCAACAGGTCGCATCCGTGCCAAGATTGTCTTGGCAGGCAGTGTTGGCTTCGGCGTCGGTGCCGGGAGTCCCCCCGATGCCGCTGCAGGCCCCGGCATTGATGGTGCACTGGCCGCTGCCACCGCAGCGGTCGGCGCACAGGGGGTTGGGATTGTAGCCGTCGGTGGCGGTCTGGATGTTGCATCCGCCGATGGCCGATAGGCTGCAGTCGATGGAGCAGTCCGGCCCCGGGCAGTTCTCGTCGTAGCCCTGGATGGTCTGGCAATAGAGGAGGCTGACGAAGATGGCGGCCATGTAGACGACCAATAGGCCTATGAGGACGTACATGATGCCCTTCTTCGCGTCGAGGCGCTCCTGGGGGGCGTCGCTCATCACCCATTTGAGCCCTTGGAGGACGAGCATGACGGAGGCGAGCAGCCCCGCGATGATGTAGAGGGCCTCACAGAA
Source organism: uncultured archaeon (assembly GCA_964443985.1). Lineage (GTDB taxonomy): Archaea > Altiarchaeota > Altiarchaeia > IMC4 > JBDREA01 > JBDREA01. The sequence goes on from CAYUFO010000008.1 coordinate 9,731, forward strand.
GTCGGCGAGGGTGCTCTGGGCTGCTGCGGGGGGGGCGGCAAGGAGGAGGATGCCGAAGGAGAGGGTGATGCGGGAGGTGATGGCGCGCTTCATCGTGGTAATCCCTTTTGGGAGCCCGGCATATATATGAGTGGCGGCTGTCAGTCGACGTTGGGCGACACGCCGAAGATGACGGTGTCGGTTTCCGGGGATCCGTCCTCGTAGGTGACGGTGAGGTTGAGGACGTAGGTTGCGGGCTGAAGGCTTGCGTTGATGAAGTAGGAGGTGTTGCCAAGGATTGTCGGAGACGTCTGGGAGCTGCAGCCGGGGATCTCCTCTTCGCAACGCCATGTGGCCTTCCACTCATAGGAGCGGGGGATTTTCCCGAAGGTCGGCGCTCCGAAGAAGGGTACGGGCCGCAGGTACTTGTAGACCTCCTGGTTTTCAGGGTAGATGATGGTGGCCCTCTCCGCAGTGTTGCAGCTTTTCGCGTGGTCGGTCTCGCAGGTCGAGCTGGTCGTGGCGAGGATGTAGGCGACGAGGGGTTCGGCCATGAGGAAGACGATGAGGCCGAGGAGGATGTAAAGGAAGGCTGATTTCGCGCTGGCGCGGGCCTTTGCGTCGGCGGCGGTGTCTGCGGCGATGTATTTGACGGCGTCGTAGACGAGGATGACGACGGCCATCATGCCGATGATGGCGGCGAGCGTGTCTGATATGTCTTCGAAGGCGCGGTCGACGCCGTCGGCGATGCCGTCGCCGTCGGTATCGCAGGCGAACATGCTTGTCGAGCTGGCGGTGTCGGGGTCGATTTGGCCGTCCTCGTCATAGTCGCCGTATTCGATCTCTCCATCACCGTCGATGTCTTGGGCGTAGTCGTATTTCCCGTCGCCATCGGTGTCGCCCTCCTCCTCGTTGGACAGGCCGTCGTTGTCCATGTCGGGGTCGCAGACGTCTCCGATGCAGTCGAAGTCGGTGTCGTTTTGGTCGGGGTTGGCTCGGCTCGGGCAGTTGTCGGCTTCGTCGGGGACGCAGTCGTTGTCGGGGTCGTTTTCAACGCATTGGAGCCCGCCGCAGCAGCCGTCGTCGTAGCCGTAGGGGACGCAAGATCCGATGACGTATCCTCCGGAGGAGAAGCACCGGTAGGGTGCTTCTTCCCTGCAGCTGTAGGAGGTGTCGTTGTATTTCGTGTCGTTGTCGAGCGGACAGCCGCGGTCGCAGATGTCGCAGGTGCCGCCTCCGGGGGCGAATCCACAGCAGCCGTGGTCGTAACCCTGGGGGACGCAATGGTCTGCGTAGAGGATGCCGTGTTCCTTGCAGTAGTAGGGGGCGAACGGGTTCTCCTCGCAGGTTTGTCCTGTGCCGTCGGCGCGTACGCATCCTGCATCGCATTCGTCGCAATAGCCGAGATGGGGTCCGAGGAAGCCGCCGCATCTGCCGTAGTCGAAGCCCTTGGGGACGCATTTGTCGCCTACAAGCCAATGGCGCTTGCAAAGGTAGGGTGCTTCGTCCGGACAGCCGGCGTCGAGCTCGCAGCCGTCGGGGCATTGGATGCCCGGGGATTGCGCGGATGCCGCCATGACGGTGGTGAGAAGCAGGAGGGCTATGAGAAGGGACCGAATCAAGGGGGATGACGCCACCATAGTGTTATGTCTTGGGAGGCCGGGGTTTTTATCTGCGAGAAACGGCGCGTCAGTGGAAGTAGGTGGCGATTTTCTCGGGGGCCTGGGTGCGCGTCAGCATCTCGCCGAATTTCTCGCGGTACTGCTTGATGAGAGAGGGATTGGTGACCAGGAAGAAGTAGTCGTCGTATTTCCTGAGGACGTTCATCTTTTCCTCCATGTTGCCGACGGCGCGCTTGAGGCCGGTGTCGGCTTCGACCTCGATGGCGACCATGCGGCCGTCCTTGGTCTCGAAGGTGACGTCGGGGAGCTTGGTGTGGTGGACGAGGACGCGGTCGGTGTACTGCTTGATCTCGGCGTAGACGAGCTCTTGGAGGATGAAGTGCTCGTCGGTTTCGTCGGTTTCGTTTCGGACGAGGTAGAGCTCGTTCTCGCCGAAGAGGTTTGTGACGCGGATCTCTTCGAAGTCGCGTTCCTCGAGGACCTGTATCTGGTCGTCGGTGAGCTCGGCCTTTATCTGGACGCGCTTGTTGATGTCGAATGGCTTGGTGACCTCGATGCCCTCGGGCCGGCTGAGCTTTTGCCGTTGGAGGAGTTCGTCGGGCTTGGTGGTGATGAGGCGGTGCTCCTCGGGGCTGCTGGTGATGTAGATGGGGATGCGGCTGTTGCCGGCCATGAGGAGGGCTCGGCCGGCGCTCGCGGTCTTGAGGAAGCGTATCTCGGGTTCGTTGAGGCGGAACTTCTCCTGGAGGTCGGAGAGGACGGTGTTGTCCTGCTTGAGGAGGAACTTGGTGGCGGTGTTGGTGAGGACGGCGCGGCCGGCGCGGCTGTTTAAGACGTCTTCGACGTCTTGGGTGATGAGGATGAGGCCGAGGTTGAATTTGCGGCAGGTCTTGACTATCTTGAGGACGTATTCGGCCTGGTCGCCCGCCGATAGGACGGTCCACGCCTCGTCGATGGCGAGTATCTTGCGGTTTTTCGCCTTCTTCATCTCGGTGTAGACGTATTCGAGGATGAGGAACATGAGGGTGCCTTTTCCGACTTCGGGGGCGTCTTTGATGTCGAAGCTTATCATGCGGTTGTTGAGGTCGATTTTCGTCTGCTGGTTGAGAAAGCGCATGGGGCCGAAGACGTAGGTCTTGAGCTTGTTGACGATGCGCATGGCGGGTCGGTAGATTATCTCCTTTTTGCTGCGCGTCAGGGGCAGTATCTCGTTGTAGAGGTCTTCGAGGGTGGGGGGCTCCTTGCTCCACGTCTTGGGGTCCTTGGTGATGCCGCGCTCCTCGTAGGTGTGGTCGATGGACTCGTCGAGGATGGCCCACTGCTCCTCGGTCAGTTCTCCGAGGAGGACGCGGAAGAAGGAGAGCAGGCTGAGCTTCTTCTCGTCGTAGGTCTGGTCCATGAGGTCGAACGGGTTGATGACGGACTCGGATCCCGGGGCGATCTTGATGATCTTGCCGTTGAAGCTGGCGACGAGGTCGCTGTATTCGCTTTGGGGGTCGATGATGTTGATGTGGACGCCCTCCATGAACTCGCGCATCAAAAGGAGCTTGATGGTGTAGCTCTTGCCGCCGCCCGACGTGCCCAAGACGAGGATGTTGGGGTTGTTGAGCTCGAAGGGGTCGACGATGATGGGGATGCTGTTGAATTCGTTGAAGCCGATGAGGACGCCGGTGGTGTGGTGCTCGAGGCTGGTGATGGCGAAGGGAAAGCAGGCGGCGAGTGCACTCGAGGTGATGTTTCGACTGACGGCGAGCTGGTTGTCGGCGATGGGGAGCGTGCTTTTGAGGGCCTTGTACATCTGGAAGCTCGGGATCTTGGGGATGATCATGATAGAGTTCATGGTGGCCTGTATCTGCTTGGTGACGCGGGCGAGCTCCTCCTTGTCGTAAGCCTTGGCGTCGAGGTACAAGGACAAATCGAACATCTTCTCCGAGCCTTGCTGGATGAGGCTCAAAAGCATCATGGTGTCCTCGTGCTGCTGGACGAGGGCCTGGGGGATGATCTTTCCCTCCGTCTCCATGGCGTAGATGTCGGTTTTCTGTTTTTTTATCTCGTTTTCGAGCATCTTGATGGTCGACGCCGTCGAGTACGGGGTGATGTGCATGGCCAGGTCGAAGTCGAGGTTCATCTCGATGAGACGGGTGAGCCAGCCCGGGTCGACGAGGCGGGGGTAGTTGATGGCGGTGATGACTTGGTGGTATTTTGTTATCTGGATGTCCTGCTGGTGGACGAGGATGGTCGACGGGCTCGTCAGGTACTCGATGAGGATGTCCTCGTACTCCTTGTGGGACTCCTTTTTCTTCTTCGTGCCGCCGAGGCCGATCATCGATAACAGGTCCATGTTTCTTGTCTAAGCGGGTCGCCTGAGCTTTGCGGGCGTCACGTAGCGCCCCCTATAGGCGTCGGATGTCGCGGGCTTGTCCTTCCACATCTTGCGGTACATGGTGATGGGGCTGATGAAATCGGAGAATATCTCGAAGGTCTCGGTGAAGTAGCTCGAATAGAAGTTGATGAGATTGTGGGTGTTCATGCGCTCGCTTGAGATGCCGCAGATGGCGAGCGTGTTCATGACGGTCTCTAAGCGGGTCTCGAGCTCCTCGATGGTGGCCTTCTCGTCGCTGCGCTTGGGAATCGAAACGACGACGTAGAAGAGGCGGTCGTTGATGCGGTTCATCTGGATGTATTCGCGCAGGTACTCGGAGAAGTGCTTGAAGTAGGCGAGGGCCTCGCGGTCATCGCGCTTGATGATGCGCCGCTTGGTGTGGCGGAGGTATTCTTCGAGGTCGAGGTTGACGCTGCGCATGACTATCTGTATGGGGAACGACAGCGAGTTGAGGAATTCCAGGAACCCGTAGATGACGGTCTTCTGGTCCTCCTCGTTGAGGATGGCGAAGTTGATGGGCGTCACCTTGACGAGGCCGAGGACGCGGTTGTTGGAAAGCCAGACGGCATCGGCGCGAATCGACTTGACGTTCATGAGTGCGCGTGCGGCAGGAGAAATCCAGCTCGACTTCTTGTTTGAGCGCAAAAAATTGAAGACGTTGAGGAGGTAGGTGTCGAGGTCGAACATGGCGAAGCCCATGGTGGCAAGCGACGTCGTGATGATGATGACGGTGCGCCAGACCGTGGGGATGTTTTCGCCACGGGTGAAGACGTAGAAGAGGATGCCGCCGCCGATGACGACGTACACCGACTGCTTGAGGGTGAATGGGCCGAGGAGCTTTTCCTCGTATTGGACGTTGGATGGGATGGCGTACGGCATTTTACAAGGCGATGAGGGTCGTGGTTAGCATATTGTCGCGGGGGCAATTAAAAGGACCGCGGCCGGGGCGGATGGAGGCGGCTACCCTTCCCCGAAGACGTCGACGAGTTCGAGCCCCGAGTAGAGGTCGAGGAGCTCCTCGTAGTCGAGCCGCTTCTTGCGTTTCTTGGGGAATTTCCCAGATAGGGGGATGACCTTCCCCATGATGGTGTTCTGGCCTCTCAGGTTGGCGTTGTCGTACCACCAGTCGGCGAGCTGCTTGGTCTTCTCGTCGAGGAGGTCCCACCAGTCCTCCTCGGGCCACTCGGGCCAGCGCCTGCTGCCGGCTGTCCGCATGGAGCGGCCGGGAAGGCCGCCGAGCTGGCCATCGACGGCGCCCGGCATTGGGGGCCTGGGCGGGGGGCGCCGTATGCCGCCTGACGGGGGTGTTGGCTGGCGCGATGATGGAGGGGTCGTTTGGGTGGTGGGGGGCGATGACGCCCCGGATTCTGTTTTCGGGGAGAGGGTGTCCAGTTCCTCGCGGGCGTCTTTTTGCGTTGTGGAGGTGCGGGCCTCGGCAGACGACGGAGACGGAGATTCTCTTTTCCCGTGAACGTCGGCTGCGTGGGAGGCTGGAGACGCCCCGCCGAAGATGAGATCCTCGAGCTTCCTTGCGGGTTCGGGCCGGTCGGTTCCCGCCGGTTCGAGGGCGTCTTCGCGCTTGGTGAGGTGGATGTTGTAGAGGGGGTACTTGTGAGTGCGCTCGTCGGCGTCGAGGTACTTTTTGGTGAGGCCGACGACGTCGTCGTTCGACACCTCCTTGACGGCGACGTCGTAGCCGGCGTCCTTGTAGAGGTCCTCGAGTATCCACGTGGAGAGCGGGATCTGGACCTTTGGGGGCAAGTGGTTGCGCTCGTCGAGGGGGTTGAAGACCCTGTCGGGGACGTCTTCGGCTATGTCGAGGATGCCTTCGGCGACGACATGGACCTTCCCCTTGGCGGGGATACGGGCAAGCGATTCGTGGATGCGCTTGATGGTGCCGGTGTTGACGATGACCTTGAGGTCGCGGTCGCGGCCGATGTCTCTGGTGCGCCGCTCGATGACGTCGCCGAGGGAGACCTTCTTCCCGTTGGCAAACGACACCGTGAAGTAGTCGCGGGGGTCGCGGGGGACCTCATGCGTCTGGAACTCGATTTTCTCGAGGACGGCGGGGGAGACGTCGTCGGCGGAAAGCGTGCCTTTTTCGAATTTCTCCTGGAACCATTTGACGTCGCGGGGCTCGCCGCCGGGGCCCCGGATGACGTCGGTCTGGATGGCGAGCGTCGTCCAGCCCTCCTTGAAGTCTCCGCCTCGCCGCAGCCAGCGGTCGGTGTCGAAGAGGTCGCGGCCCCAGCCGATGTGGCGGATGTAGTGCGGCTTGTCCTTTTGTGCGTGGTCTTTTTTGGTGACGACGGAGAGCTTGCCGGGATGCTTTTTGGCGAATGCCGCGAGGCCCTCGTTTTTCTTGATGTCTCGGGCTTCTGCCTCGTCGCGGGCGACGATGGTGTAGCGCATGCGCTCGAACGTTTTTCTGGCGTCTTCGGTGAGCCGGTGTTTTTCGTCGTCTGAGAGCGTGGCCGGGTCCTTGTCGGTGAGGTCGTCGAGCGAGGGGCGCGCGGCGTGCTCGAGGAACTCGCGGGCGGTCTCGCCCTTGACGCCCTTGATGGCGACGTCGCCTATCTGTTCGACGTGGATTGGCTCGGGTCCGCGCCATCCGTCGTTGCCGTCGGGGCCGTCGCCGCTGAGTTTTGCCGCGTGCTGCATGAAGCTGCCGACGTCGACCTTGGCGTTGGCGAGGTGGAAGCCCGCCGACAGTTTTTCATCGGTGGTGCGAAGCGGCCGGCCGGTGACCTGGCGGTAGTTTTTGGCATAGAGGGTGAGCGCGCGGCTTGATTCCACGGGCCGGATGAGTTGGGTGCGGGATACGAGGTCGCCTGCGGTGCCGGATTTCGGGCCGGACAGGGGTGCGGCGAGGTCGTCTGCGAGCATCCGGAAACGGCTGGCCTCCTGTTTGCGGGGCTCCTGCTTGAGGCCGTGGGCCTCGGCGATGCGGCTGATCTCCTCCTTGACGCCCTTGCTAGTTTGGGCAAGCGTTTTGGTGGCGTCGCGGGCGGCTTTTTTCAGGGCGTCGTCTGGGGGTTTCTGCTGCTTTTTGTGTTTGACGGCGTCGCCGGGTTGTCGCTGTTCCATGGCCTACACTGGCTTTTAGGAAGGCAACACGTATAAAAAGCGGGCTTCGGGGGCGATTCAGGGTTTCTTCCGGTCCTTTTTGCGGGCGTCTTCTTTTTCCTTTTCCGATTGTTGCTCGCTTTCCTTTTTCTCTTTTTCGGAGAGTTCTTCTGATTCCCTTCGTTGCCGTTCATCCCATGCCTTCTTTTCTGCTTCGTCGACTTTCGCGTTCCCCCGGATTTCGGCGTCCTTCTTCCTTCGGAATAGGTCGGTCTTCGTTTCGTCGGCTTCGCGGACTGACCGAACCCCGGCGTCCGACTTGCTTCTCTCTGAGGCAAGCGTGCTTTCTGTTTTTTTCCGCTCAAGACCGGACGTGGCGGCCTGCGGGGGCGGGCGTTGGTGAAGGGAGCTTCCGCCGGCGCCGGGCTTCGGTTGGCCGGCCTCTGCAAGCGATTGGTTGTAGGCGGCCATGGGCGGTGCCGAGGGGCCTGTCGAAGGGGTGCCAGCGTCCTCCGAGGAGGCGCCCGTCTTCGGGGGGCCGCCGGTGTGCGGGAGGATGGTTCGCTGTTGGATGACGTCGGGGTCTTTGGAGGAGGGTTCGCTGCCGGGCTCGGACTTTTCGAGGACGGGGCGTTTGCCCGGTTTCCCCTGCAGCGTGCGGTATCCATGGGTTCGCGTTTCCCGCTTCGTAGAGACGTCCTTGCCCGCCCGACCGCTCTGTGT
>CAYUFO010000009.1:0-2547 GCA_964443985.1 uncultured archaeon
CTGACTGGTTTGCCCGGAAGAACTGGCTCGCGACGAATATGGTGCCCGCCCCGACACCCACAGCCATCAGGATGATGACGACGAATGCGGCGAAGACGACGGCGAGAAGCCGTTTACGAACGCTCCTTTGCGGTTCGGGGGGGCTGCGCGCGGAGTGGGGGTCTCTCAGACGGGCCATGTCTATCGGGGTGGTTGCGTCGTTTGTGTAAGGCGCTCAGATAACTATGTGCAAATAGCCAATTATAGGACTGACTATACCTACAAGCCCCCGGCATAAAAAGGGGCCGGTTTCTCGCTGGGAAGAGGAGGGCGTGTCGATACGCAGTCCTCGGGGCATAAATAGATGATTAGAGCATGGTTAAACGATGCCTTCACCCGAATCCCTGCCCAAACGGGTTCGCGTCTCGGACCTCTTTGAGACCAGCGGCGCACCCCGGATGGACGAAGTGGTCTCGCAGGTCGATGTCTTCAGCCAAGGACACGACAACGAAGACACGCCACCAAGCCAAAACAGGGAGGGCGTCCTCGTCATCCGCGGGGACGACGACCCCTACTGGTATCGCGTGGACCGCTATTTATCGGCCGAAGGCTTTCGCGTCATCCTCCGCCACGTCGACGCCGTCGAATTCAGAAAGCTGGCCAAACAGGATTTCACGGTCGTCCTCTTCGACTGGCGGCGGCCGACGAAGCGGCACCGCGAGGTGCTCCACCAGCTCAAGATGCTTGCCGGAAAACACATCGTCGCGCTGTACGGTGAGGGATTGGACGGCGTCGGGCTGCGCAGGCTGCGCGTCGACGATGCGCTCGCCATGCCCGCGGCCGAAGACGACCTCTACCGAGCCGTCGACGACGCCATCAAGGCGCGCCACCTCGAAAAACACCTACGGGACGTGCTCACCCCGACACCCGCCAAGACGAAGGTGTTCGTGGCGTTGTTCATCCTCTACAGCTATCTCGTCATCGACGGCGTCATGTGGCGGGAGGGCGGCAGCCACCTCCTGCCCGACGCGCTCTTCTGGGTGACGCTCGTCGCCTCGTTCCCCCTATTGCCTCTGACGCTCACCTTCGTGTGGCTGTATGCGGCGAGCGCCGACGCCCACCTCCGGGCGGGCGACGTCGTCCTCTTAGGCTGGTTCGCGTTCTCCATCGCCTCGCTTTGGGTGCTTGCTTCGCTTGTGACGCTCCGCGCGCGGCCGTCCATGAAGGTCGGCTACATATTGGCGCTCATCGCGTGCTGGGTGGTCGGCGCGGTCCTCGCGCTTAAAGCCGCCGGGTTCTATTGATAACGCGATGACTTCTCGCACATCCCTCTTCGCCCTGCTCGTCTGCCTGCTCGTTTCGGGATGTGTTTCAACCGCCTCAAAAAACCAGATTCAGACAACAACGCCTTCCGAGTCGACACTGCCGCCTTCGACCATGCATCTGTCGACGATGCAGGCCGAGTCGTCCGTCTCGACGACATCGAGCGCCTCGACGACGTTGGCTTCGACGACGATATCGTCAAGCCTTCCCTGCGAGGCCTCATTCACCTCCCACCGGGACGGCGACGTCGTCAACCTGACGCTGCAGAGCCTCGGCTTCAAGGTCGAGGTCAGAAACGATGGCGTGCGGCCGTGCGACCTGACTCTGGAGGCCGAGATTGACGATAGCCCTGCGGCGACGTCGCCGGAAATGATCCGACTCCCCGCCAACGAGACGGGGAGCTACCTCGTCCAGGCCAGGGGAAAGGAGCGCGACGACGGGGACGTGGTCCGGCTCTCGCTGCCCGAAGCGGGAGCGCATATGACGCTCACCCTCGACGTCGACAAGACGCCGCCGAAACGAGTCCCCTGCTCGCTGTGCGACCGCTAGGGAGCGGGGGGAGGACTCGACCCCTGAGACAAGATGTAGAAGAACACGACGACGATGACGACGACGCCGAGGACGAGGATGGCGTCCATGCCGCGGTCGGGTTGTCTCGTGACCTTTTTCCTCTGCCGTCTGGCCATGACAGTATGCTATTGGGGAAAGTGGTTTTTAAGAGGCCGCCCCATATACAATACGTCAATACGACAACAGCAATCGAGGAACTGATACCATGGCAATCGTGAACTTCAAGATTAGAGAGCTTACCGGTGAAAAGAAGCCGGGCAAGAACAAGAGCATCGACGTCAAGGCAAACTCTGGCATCACCGGGCTGACCCGGGGGTCCCAAGACAAAATCGGCGACTACATCGAGGCCCACTACACCTACGACGTCGAATACGAACCCGGCGTCGGAAGCCTGTCGCTCAAAGGCACGCTCTGGTACGTCGGCAAGGACCTCGAAGAGGAGATAACCGAAGAGGACGCCACCATCGAGCTCCCCGTCGAGGCCATACAGGAGATCAGCACCGCCATCATACAAAACTGTCTGTTGGAATCCCTGGACATCGCGCGAAAACTCCAGCTGCCACCCCCCATGAACATGCCCAAGGTCGTCGTCAAGCCCAAGCAGCGGAAGTTCAAGAAGGTCGAACCTGTGGGCGACGCGAGCTGAGATGGCCGGCGGCTTGTGCGACGTCTGCC
>CAYUFO010000009.1:2557-16025 GCA_964443985.1 uncultured archaeon
GAGCGGGGGGACCTATACCTGCAAGCTCTGCGGACGGAGCATCTGCCGCAACTGCCTGACCGTCAAGGGCGTGTGCCGGGACTGCCTTTCGGGGCGGACGATGGACGAGGTCTCCGAGGACAAGATACGCGAGATAGGACGGAAACTCATGTAGGCCAGCCCCCCCAATTTTTTACCCTCGTTCGCCAACAAGGTTATCGTTGACGCGTTATGAGACTCGGATTTCTCGAACTCGAGCATTGGGCCTGCCACGACCGGATGAACGTCGACCTCTCCCAGGGGCTCGAGATAGCGGGGAGGAACGGGACCGGCAAGTCGAGCATCCTCGCAGCCATCCGCTTCGCCTTCGCCGAATCGGCGCGGGGATACGCGGGAAAAATCAAGAACGGCACCCGCTCGTCGCAAGTCACCCTGACCTTCACCCACGACGGGGCGGAGTACCGCATCGAAAAGCGGCTCTTCGTCGACAAGCCATCGGCCGCCGAGCTCGCCGTCAACGGCCAGATAGCCGCCGACAACCCCAGCTCCGTCTCCCAGGCGCTCGGCCAGGTACTGTCCGAGTCCGTCCTCGACAGGCTCCTTTTCGTCCCACAGGGGCAGCTCACCCGCATCGTCACCGACCTCACCCAGAAGGGGGGGAAGGCAGAGCTCGACACGCTCTTCGGCCTCGACCGCCTCGAACGCGTCTACCAGAAGGCGGGCGAAGACATCAAGGAGGCCCAAGGCGCCCTAAAGGTCAGAGAGCAGCAGCTCGCAAGATTCGCCGACGTCGTGAGCCAGGGGTATGAACGCGAGTCCGAGGAGCTGAGAGAAAAGACCCGCGAATCGCAACGAGTCCTCGCTGAAAAGCAGGAGGAGCGGGGGGACGTCGAGCAAAGGTATCGGGTTGCGGAATTGAGGTGCAAGAAGCTCGAAGACGGCAAACGGAAGGCCGACCTCCTCAAGCGGGAGCTCGCCAAGGCGGAAGTCGAGCATGCGGGGGCGACAAAGGATCTCGCCCTCATAGCAGAGAAACGCCAGTCTCTTGAAACGAAAAAAGAGGAACTATCCGGGCTTCGGAAAAACGCCGAGGGCCTGAAGCGATTCCTCGTCATCCAGGAAAGGCTTACCGCCTTGGAGCGCGTCGCCCAGCGCCTCAAAGAACTCGCAGACGACGCCGACGAGAAAAGGCTGAAAGGACTCCACGCCGAAGTGGCTGCCGGCGAGGGCCTCCGGGAGGCAGAAAAGGACCTCAGGCGCCGGCTCGACGAGGCGAAAAGGAAGCAGACGGAGTGCGCGACGAAGCGCGCAGAGCAGGAGGGATACCGGAAGGACCTCTCATCGCTTTCGGCTGATTCGAGGTGCCCCCGCTGCGGCCAGCCGCTCTGCGAAGACCACATCGTCGGGGAGAAGAAAGCCGCCGACGAGGCGATTGCGGCGTTGCGCAAAGAGGAGGAGCAGACGAAATCGTCGGTCAGTGATGCCGACAAGAAGCTTGCAGGCCTCGAAGAGAAGCTTTCGCTGCTGCAGGGCATGGCGGCACAGGCCAAGGTCCTCGAAGCCGAGCTCGAAAAGAGGACGATACAAAAGGAAGACCTCGGACGGGAGGAGTCGCGCATCCGAAAGGGATTGGACGAGACAGGATACCGAGGAGAACCACCCTCGGACGTCGCGGGATTCGTCGCAGACTACAATCGGATGGCAGGCCGCATCGAGGGATTGGAAAAGGAGGTAGCGGCAGAGAGAGGATTAACGGAAAAACAGAAAGCCCTCGAAGCAAGGGAGCAAGAACTTTCTCAGACAATAACTGCGAAAAAAAAGGGGCTCGAAGGGCTCGAGGTCGACGAGGACGCGCATCGGACGGCCGTCGGGGAGCGCGACCGCCTGCGCGAATCGCTTTTTGCCCTCGCAAGCGCCGTCGAAAAACAGACGTATGCCCTCAGGGACCTCGAACGCCAGCTCGCCGAGCGCGAGAAGAAAAAACAGGAATGTGAGGTGGCGAAACGGGAACGTGACATGGCCGCCAAGAAAGTGGACGTCCTCCGCCGGGCCCGAGACGTGTTCCACACCAACAAGGGCCTTCCCCGATACCTCCGCGAACGCTATCTCGCCAAGCTCAACGAGCTCCTCGCCTACTTCTTTGCCACCATCAACCAGAACCCCCGCTATCGGGGCGTCGCCTTCACCGACGACTACGCCCTCGAGCTCTCTACGATGGAGGGCACGTTGACGTTGTCCCAGCTTTCCGGCGGGGAGCACGTCCAGCTCGCCCTCGCCCTCAGGCTCGCCCTCATCGAACTGCTCTCGCCCATCCGCCTGCTCATCCTCGACGAACCCTTCGGCAGCCTCGACGAAGCCCATAGGGAGCTCCTCGGCGAGGCGCTCAACAAGGTCGCCGCCCAGGGCCAGCTCGTCCTCGTCACCCACATCCCCGTCGAAAGCCTCCAGCTTCCTGCGAAACTCGAGCTCGGCGAGTATTGAGCTAGCGGGTCAGGCTCAATCCCAGCTCTTCGGCGTAGTTTCTCGCTTCGGCGTATTCGTTGGAATCGATCCGCCGATGGAGGTTCGGATGCTCGTGCGCATTCCATGCAGGATGGTACTGCGCCATGACGTTGACGCGGGGGCGGCTGAGATTCTCGGCGACCCGGTCGAGGACGGGTTTGGTGCAGCAGTCGACGTGGCCGGGCAAGACGAGGTGGCGAACGATGAGGTCGGCATCCTGTCTCTCGGCGACGAGGTGATTTCTGCAGATGACGTCAAAGTAATCATCGACGCCGGAAAGCTTTCCGCATTCGTTGCTGGCGTATTTGAAGTCGGTGAGGTAGCAGTCGACGACGCCGTCTAGGAGATTCATCGCCTCTTGCGTCAGATACATATTGCTGTTCCAAATCTGGGGGATGCTGCGGGTGACGTGCGTTAAGACCTCGAGGACGTAGTCGATGTTGGGTGTCGGATCGCCGCCGACCCAGTTTACGTTGATGGCTGCCGTGGATTCGATGGATTTCGCAAGGTCCCCAGCCCGGATACAGTGGCCACGTTCGGCATGCTGGCTGATGTCAAAGTTTTGGCAAAAGCAGCAGGTGAACGGGCACCCCGAAAAGAAGACGGTGTGGCTGGGGACAAGTTCCGGCTCCTCGCCGACATGGATGAATAACCCCGCACTGAAGTGCGGGGTTTCATGCCGGAGAGCCGGATTGGCCGCGGCCTCCTCTCCGACCTCAAGGTCGGAGTTTCCGGCTCTCCGCGGCATGAATTGCGAGGAAATCCGAGGTTCGAGGACACGGCAGAATCCCGTTTCGGCGTTCGTGCGGTCAACACCGCACCGGTGCTCGCAAAAGCGACACGAAGTCCGCATCGCTCTCGCCTCGGCTACCTTCTCGCCGAGCGAAGAACACGAGAGAAACCGCGCCCGCTCCTGGCCGTCGAGGAGGCGAAAATAGTGGGGGAGGGCGACGCGGGCCGATTGGTCAGAGTATTTGCCAGGGGCATGTGAACATGGCATCAGTAATCGATGGAGAAATCAGTGAATTCCCCCGTATAGGGCTCCCATGAGGCGTCGTGCTCGCGCACGCGGGCAAGCGAGGGTCCGTCCTTGGTCCACTCGATGAACTGCCGCAGCGGTTCCTCTGGTCCCTCGGCGACTATCTCCACGCGTCCGTCGGCGAGGTTCTTCACCCACCCCGTCAGGCCGAGCGACTCGGCCTGGTCGACGGTGCTCGAACGGAACCAGACCCCCTGAACCCGTCCCCCCACGTAGATGTGCGTGCGCTTGTAGTCGCTCATCAATAGCTCTTTATAACCCCAGAATAAAAGTCTATTCCAATGATGAGGCCTTCATGGCTTTTCGGATTCCTCGTCCTTGTGGTCATCGCGCCCGTCGCCGAGGCGGCGACCATCCACGGCACGGTCTACAGCTGGGAGACCTTCGACCCCCAGCCGGACGCCCTCGTCGAGATAGACACGGACCCGGCCCAGGCGTTGGTCGCCGACAACGGGAGCTACCGGTTCACGGTGCCGCCGGGCTCCTACCTCCTGGAGGCCAGCCACTTCGAAGACAATCGACTGTCTTCGTATGCCGCGCAGAACATCACGGTCACCGGTGACGGAGTCTTCGTCCGCGACCTCATCCTTCTCCCCTACGTCGGCGACGTGTTCCTCGTCGACCCCGGCGAGCTTCCCGACCTCGATAGCCTCGAACCAGACATTTCCTCGAGCATTCCATCAACGACAATCGAGCCGACGCCACGGGATTCTGACGAGGGAGGGGTCACCGCTTTCCTCCTCGCCTCAATCATCGTCGTCCTCGCGGCAGTCGCATATCTCCTCCGACGTAGGAACGCGTCCAGCACGCCAGAGGAGAAACCGCCAGCAAGGGACATGACGAGATACGTCCACCTCCCCGACGACCTCGCAGACGCCATGCAGCATATCCATGACGCAGGCGGCCGCATGACCCAAAAGGAACTGCGCCACACCATGCACCAGTTCTCCGAAGCCAAGATGAGCCTGCTCGTCGCCGACCTCGAGGACCGCGGCCTCATCCGCAAGGTGAAGAAGGGGCGCGGCAACATCCTCATCGCCGAAGACCACAAAGAACGCTAGGCGTCCGGGGGGTTGGTTGCATGCGGACGGCACGCGCCGGCCCGGCACTCCATGCCCTCGAAGCCGGCGGGGCAGTCGACGACGAGCGTCGCCACCGCTCCCTCTCGGCAGACGCCCTCGTAGAGCGTTTCGTTGTCGGGTGAACAGGAGTCGTATATCTTTTTGCCCCCCTCGAAGTTGGTGACGTAGCCGCGCTCATGGACGTCGAGTCCGTCGGTGTCAAAGCACGTCGACGAATAGTAGCGGGGGGGCCGGATGACGTAGCCCGTCATGGTGGCGTCGAAGAGGGCGATGAGCGAGAGAACGCTCAATGCTCCGAAGACGACGAGCAGCAACCGCAGGGCTGAAGCATCCATGGAGACTACAGGGGAAGGAGAAGAATATAAAGCCGCTAGGCAGCAAGAGACTCTGCCTGCCGGGAGATTCCGTCCGCCAGAGGCGGACGGCACGCGCCGGTCCGGCAGTCCATGCCATAGTCGTCCGCACAGGAGACGATGAGCGTGGCCGGCCGGCCTTCGAGACAGACGCCCTCGTAGAGCAGGCCTTCCCGGGATGCGCACTCGTCGTAGACGCGGAGGTCTTTTTCGAGGACGTGGACGAATCCGCGCTCTAGGACGTCGTGGCCGTCGCTGTCGTAGCAGCCGGGGTCGGGTTCGACGCCCCGCCACAATTGGCCTGCGATGGGGCCGCCCAAGAAAACGACGAGGATGACGAGGATTAAAACGATGAAAAGCCGGGTGAGTCGGATGGTCGTATCCCCCATTCTCATACTATACTGGGAAGACAAAGGATAAATAACACCGATCAGAGCAGCTTAAGCGCCCCCGTCACCCGGTCGATGGCTTCTTCGGGAGCAGGACCGATACCAAGACAGGTGACCGTGCCGGGGGCGAGGTGCGTGCGACCGGCGTCCTCGATGAGGGATGTGGCCAGGCCGATTCGGTCGGCCTTCTCCAGAAGTGCGACCAGCTCCATCTCGTCTGCCGCCCCCAAGACGCTCTTCTTTTGTCCTTGTCTGAGCCAGTCGGCCTTGTGGGGGCTCTTGTCGGCAGCCGAGACGGCGGCGTGGGCCGCCTGGGCGGCGAGCTTGCCCTTGGCGAGCTTCAGGTCCTTGCGCACGACGATGACCTGCTTGAGCGCCGAAGGATGCCCGAAGAGGGTGCGAATCCGAGACAACATGTTTTTATTGGTGGGAGGCGATGGTTAAATAGCTCGTAGTCGAAGAAACACCATGGCCTCAGACGAATCTCCCGTGGGTCGCTGTCCCACCGGCATCGAAGGGCTCGACGAACTCATGGAGGGCGGCTTGCCCGAAGGCCGCGTCACCCTCCTTGCCGGTCGCTCGGGGACGGGCAAGACCATCTTCGGCGGCCAGTTCATCCACAACGGCGTCAGGGAATTCGACGAACCCGGCGTCCTCGTATCCCTTGAGCAGCATCCCGCGATGCTGAAGATGGACTTGAAGGTCATGGGCTTCGACCTGGCAGAACTCGAATCGGCTAAGCAAGCCATCATCATCGATTCGAGCCTGTCGCGGCTCGGCCTCTTCAGCCAGGAGTCGCCGAAGCTCGCCGAGCAGTCGGGCTACGTCATCGCCCCCAACAAGTTCAGCGTCGAAGTCATCCTCGCCATGCTGCGCGAAGCCGTCGAGGAGATAGGCGCCAAGCGCATCGTCATCGACAGTTTTTCCAGCCTCGACAACCTCATCGAGACCCGCAAGGCGCCGACGGGCTTCGAACACACCGTCGACGTGCGCCGCAACATCCTCTCCATCGTCTACGGCCTGCAAAGCCTTGACGCCACCACCGTCCTCATCAGCGACCTCGCCACCGAAGAGGTCTACTCCAAGCAGGGCATCGTCGAATACATCGTCGACGGCATCATCACCCTCCACTACGTGACGCGCGGCGTCGACGCCGGCAGCCGGTTCCTCGTCATCGAGAAGATGCGCGTCACCGAACACAGCCAAGCCATGCACCCCATCAGCTTTGCGCGCGGAAAGGGTATCCGCGTCCTGAGCCCCGGCGCGATACTCTAACGCTCTTTCTTTTTTATCCTTTGGCGACACCCATGGGGACGAGCTTGGCGACGGGCTTGCACAGGCCCGCGAGCTCGACTGATGCGATGACGTCGTCGACGTTCTTGTATGCGTCGGGGACTTCTTCGGCGAGGGTGGCGACATTGTCGCTTCGAATGACTTCGCCCGCTGCTTCGAGCTGTCGCTGCACGTCCTCGCCGCGGAACTTGCGCTTGGCGCCCGACCGGCTCATGAGGCGGCCGGCTCCGTGGCAGACGCTGCCGAACGACTCCTCCATGGCGCGCTCGGTGCCGACGAGGACGTAGCTTGCCGTCCCCATGTCGCCGGGGACGATGACGGGCTGGCCGACGCCGCGGTAGTCGGCGGGGAGCTCCTTTCTTCCGGCGGCGAATGCGCGGGTGGCGCCCTTGCGGTGGACGCATACCTCGCCGACCTCGTGGTGGTCTTCGAATTTCGCGATGTTGTGGGCGACATCGTAGACGAGGTCGAGTTCGGCGCCGGAGAATAACGAATCGAAGGATTCGCGGACCCAGTGGGTGATGACCTGGCGGTTGGCGAACGCGTAGTTGACGGCGCAGTACATGGCGGCGACGTAGTCTCGGGCCTCGCGGCTGTCGATGGGGGCGCACGCTAGTTCCTTGTCGGGCAGCGTGATACCGTAGCGGCGGGCGGCCTGCACCATGACGCCGATGTAGTCGTCGGCTATCTGGTAGCCGAAGCCGCGGCTGCCGCAGTGGACCATGGCGGTGACCTGGCCCGTGTGGGTGAGGCCGAAGGCCTTGGCTGTCTTCTCGTCGAATATCTTTTCGACGCGGCTGACTTCGAGGAAGTGGTTCCCGCTGCCGAGGGTGCCGAGCTGAGGCTTGCCGCGCTTCCGGGCGCGCTCCCCCACGCGGCTGTAGTCGGCGCCTGCGATGGCGCCGCATTCCTCGGTGTGGCCGAGGTCGGCCTTGACGCCGTATCCTTTTTCGACTGCCCATGCGCTGCCGCGTTCTGCGACGTCTTTGAGGTCGGCATCGCTGGCTCGTAGCTTGCTTTTGCTGCCGAGGCCGCTGGGGACGTTGAGGAAGAGCTTCTCGACGAGGTCTTTGAGCCTGGGGCGGACATCGCCTTCGGAGAGGTCGCTTGCCAGAAGCCGGACGCCGCAGTTGATGTCGTAGCCGACGCCGCCGGGGGATATGACGCCCTCGGCCAGGTCGAAGGCGGCGACGCCGCCGATGGGGAAGCCGTAGCCGTAGTGGCCGTCGGGCATGACGAGGACGTGCTTTCGCACGCCGGGCAAGTGGGCGACGTTGGCTATCTGGCGGTAGACGCCCTCCTCCATAGCGGAGAAGATGGCGTCGTTGGCGATGACGCGGGCGGGAACGCGCATCCCCTCCTTTTGGAACTCGCGGACGCCGGGAGCGATGTCTGTGAAATTCATGTCAATCGATTCTCAATTTTGCGGATGAATCCTATTAAATTGTAGACTTCCCGGCCGGATACGAAGGCGCGGCCGAGAAGGTGCCGGAAGGTCTTCTTGATGAGGCGGTTCTCGTAGTCGTGGTCGTAGAGATGGTCGACGACGGCGTCGAAGCGTTCGAGGAGGACGCTTTTTTCGGGGGCTTCGGCTGCCTTGAACTTCTGGGCCGCGAGCTTGCCCTCCATCCTCTTTTTCGCCAGTTCGTAGCAGACGACGGCCACCGATTGGGCGAGGTTGAGCGTCGGATATGCGGGGTTGGCGGGGATGGTGACGTGGACGTCGCAGGCGGAGAGCTCGTTGTTCTTGAGACCGTAGTCCTCGCGGCCGAAGAGCAGTGCGATGCGCCCCGAGGTCCGAGGCTTAAGCTGCGTGAGCGGGATGGTGCGCCTGCCCGGGTTGCGGTCGCCTGCCGCCTTGGCGGTGGTGCCGACGAGGAAGTCGAAATCTTTTCTCATCGCGGCAAAGGTGGGGTAGACTATGGCCTCGTCGAGGAGCTCGCGGGCGTGCATGCTCATCTTGCGGGCTTCTTTTCCCAGTGTCGGTGGCTTGACGAGGACGAGATTTTCAAAGCCGAAATTCCGCATCACCCGCGCCACCGAGCCGACGTTTCCGTCGTAGCGGGGCTCGACGAGGACGATGGACCAGTGTTCCATGATGCGGACAGTATTTAGGCCGAGACATCCTATAAACACGCGAAGGATAATGGCTGTCGTCACACTGGGAGGAGGCGAACGAGGTGACCGTCACCCTGAACTCAAGTTCGTCGACCCCATGAAGCTCTCTAGCGTCGTCTGCCCCGAGATGGGGGACATCGAGTCATCGCTTGCCCGCATCGAAAAGCTCATCCCCTCCGCGGGACTGGTATCCTACGGACCCAAACGGTTCATGGACCGTGTCGTGGAGGGTTTGAAAAAGCAGCAGGAACTGGGCGAAACGGTGGATGTCGCCGCCGCGTTGTCGACCATGGCCGAGGACCCGGAGGCTGGCTTGACGCGGCTCGGTCGGCGGAAGGTCGGGGCGATGGCGCTCTTTTCGAGAAAGCCCAAGAAGGTGACACGGTCTGGCATCTCGGTGTCCTCGTCAGACAAGGACGCCGCAATCGACGCACCCGAAGGCTACCGGCGATACGTCGGCAGAGCCCCCCCCCATGGGGAGCAGGTCGGCGACATCCAGTTCAGCCGCGCGGGCATCGACCTGCAGATGGATGTGGGCCCGCACGTCATCGAGGACAAACCCGTGAATGCCTGGCGGCTTGCCGACCTCATCGACCAGGGGATGCGACGTGAAAGGAAGCTCGCATCCGGCGAAGACCCGCCTCGCGAAGTCTACACCCACGCAAAACTATCAGACCCCGTCGCCCTTTCGGCGTTGCAGAGAAACGGGTTCAAAATCGAGGCCTTCACGCAGTCGGAGAACGTCCGCCTGTCGCGGCCCTTCTAGCCCAGATATTTTTCCCGCGTCTTCTTGATGGTTCCCGAGACGCCGAGGACGCGGACGGCGGCAGGGTTCCGCTCGATGTCTGAGATGAGGGCGAGCGTTGCGCGGACCTCGTCGACGGTTGCGTGCGTGCATTTGACGATGCCCTGTTGTTTCTTCTCGTCGAAGTCGATGACGCGCAGGCTGGTCTTCGAGGTGCCGATCTCGCCGAGGAAGCGCAGCGTTGCGGCGAACACCTGCTTTCCGAAGGCGGCAGACGAAACCGGCGACGCGCAGTCGACGGCGCAGGCGAGGTAGCGATTGCGCTCCCGGCCGCTTTTCGGCAACGGATTAAGGGCGATTTTGGCGGTCACTCTTTCTCCCGGACGAACTCCATCTCCCGCGACAGCAAGCCGAACTGCTTGGACTCGAAGGTGTCGGGGTTGGCGGGGACGAGCAGCAGGGCGTTGTGGACGGCGGCGAGGTCCTTGAGCCGGTTGACCATCTGCAATACGAGGTTGAAGCTGTTGGTGGTGACGAGGTAGTCGAGGCCGTCGAGGAGGACGACGCTCTTTTCGCTCTTCTGGAGGAACTCGTGGATGGCGATGGATATCTCCTCGAGCTGCGGGGGGATGGTGCCCTCCTTCTTGACGTCGGTGAGCCACAGCATCATGGTGGTCTTCAGGCCGTAGCGGTCGCGGACCTGTTCGGGGTTGTCGCGGGTGATGGCAAAGCCCTGAAAGCCGTGCGTGACCTGGTCGACGAAGACGTTGTAGGCGAGGTCGCGCTCGCCGACGACGAGGTAGCCGTGACCCGAGTCGAGCTTCCATTGGAGCTCTTCTGCGGACTGCTCCTCGGGGGAGAGCTCCACGCGGGTGAGGACGTATTTGCCCGACCGCTTCATGGGCGCATACAGGAAGTAGATGCCGACAGTCATCAGCAGGCCGATGACGGTGCGCCCCAAAACGTTGAGGAGCTGGATGTGCTCGACGCTCATGCTGATGCGGTTGATGCCCAGGTAGTCGGTCGACAGGTTGACGAGGACGAAAAGACTTGAAAGGTTGAAGACGGCTACGGAGACCGCGGACGCAAACAGCCACGCCCACCCCCGCGTCTCGCGCTCATCGCGCTTGTAGAGGTGGTTGTAGAGCTTGAGCCAATAGTAGATGGCGATGATAGAGACGATGATGGCGGCGAGATTCAGGACGAACTCATAGACCGGCAGCCGCTCGGGTGCAACGGGACACCGGCAAAGCTCCGATATCGTGAATATCTCCTCCGGAAGGGGTTGCGTGACGTCAGCCATTTGCCCGTTACCTCAATAGGCATCGATGCTAATAAAAGAGCGGAGGGTAAAGGCTTGGGGAATCGATGGTCAGCGCTCACAACCACAACCTTCTGAAAGGTTGATCATCAGGGCGTATTGCTCCAGAGATTGAAACCGTCACTCGGAGCAATACACCGAACCTGCCAGTAGGATAGTCTCAGCGCTCACACGCACAACCTTTTACAAAGGTTAATCAAAGGAGCCATCCTATCGAGCTTCGCTCGATGGACCCAGCACGAAATTCACTTTCGTGCATTTGTGCGCAGGAACGGCAAAGCCGTTCCTCGCGAGACGCTTCGCGTCTCTAGGGTCTTCGCCCAAGGGCTCGATGACCCTGAAAAAACCCATGCCTCAAGGAACAATCAGCACTCATAAGCGTCGTCACTGCATCAATCAAAGAAAGATGCTCGGCCAGAGAGTGTCATCACGTGGTAGAAACTCTCGCGGCATCAAAGAAATACTTACTGCTTTTCGAGCTCGCACAAGCCTTCCGCCAGCTCGTCGTACTTCCATAGCTCGTCGACGACCAGCTTCCTGATGGCGTCGAGGTCCTCTTGGGTCTTGCCCTCGAAGCGCAGGACGAGGAGAGGCGTCGTGTTGCTCGCCCGAACGAGCCCCCAGCCGTTTGGGAGTTGCAGGCGCATGCCGTCGACGTCGACGACCTTGTCGCCGAATTTCTCCCTGAAGGTGTTGGTGACCTCCTTGACTATCTTGAACTTCCGGTCTTCGGGAACAGAGACGCGCAGTTCGGGCGTGTTGACGTAGCGGGGGAGGCCTGCAAGGAGCTCTGCGGCCGTCTTGCCGCTTTTGGCCACTATCTCGGCCATCTTGGCGCTCGCATAGATGCCGTCGTCGAAGCCATAGTAGTCCTCGGCGAAGAAGAAGTGGCCGCTCATCTCGCCTGCCAGCGGGGCGTCTATCTCCTTCATCTTCTTTTTTATGAAGCTGTGGCCGGTGCGGTACATGACGGGCTCGCCGCCGTGGGCCTCGATGTCTTCGAGCAGCGCCTGGCTGCACTTGACCTCGAAGATGATGGGTGCACCCTTCTTCCGGGTGAGGACGTCGCGGCTGAAAAGGATGAGGGCCTGGTCGCCTCGGACGATGCCGCCCGCATCGGTGACGAAGCCCGCGCGGTCCGAGTCGCCGTCGTAGGCGAGGCCGAGGTCGGCGCCGGATTCCTTGACCGTGGCGATGAGGTCAGCGAGGTTGGCATCGACGGTGGGGTCGGCGGGGTGGTTGGGGAATCGGCCGTCGGGCTCCTCGTAGAGCATGGTGAGCTCGCAGCCGAGGTCGGTGAAAAGTTGCTTGGCGATGGCGCCGGCGGTGCCGTTGGCGGCGTCGACGACGAGCTTGAGCGGCTTTTCGAGTGTGATGCGTTCCTTGACGTAGGCGAGGTAGTCGGGGACGGCGTCGCGGTCCTCGACGCTACCCTTGCCCTCGCGGAAATCGCCCCGTTCGATGATTTCTTTGAGCTCCTGTATCTCGGGGCCGTAGAGCGTCATCGTGCCCCGGCACAATTTGAAGCCGTTGTATTCGGGGGGGTTGTGGCTGCCCGTTATCATGACGCCGCCGTCAAGCTTCCAGTGGCTGATGGCGAAGTAGAGAAGCGGCGTGGGGACGGTGCCGACGTCGACGACGTTGACGCCCGAAGCCGTGAGACCCGCGATGAGGGCGTCGTTGAGGGCCGGACCCGAAAGCCGGACGTCGTGGCCGACGGCGATGGTGTCGCCGTCCTCGAGGGTGCAGCCGAATGCCTTGCCCAGGCCGGTGGCGAGCTCGTCGGTCAAGTCGTCGCCATAGATTCCTCTGATGTCGTAGGCGCGAAAGAGACTCATCACAATCACAGGGGCTTGAAGTTCTTGATGGCCTCCTCGTAGGCCTCGGGCGTGCCGGTGTCGAACCACTGGCGGTCGAAGATGTAGCCGAAGAGGTTGCCGTCCTTGGCGAGCTTGGGGAAGACGTCGGTCTCCATCATGGCGCGGCCGCCGGGAACATAGTCGAGGACGTCGGGGTCGAGGATGTAGACTCCCGCGTTGATGAGCTGCGGTTCGCCCCCCGACTTCTTGGGCTTCTCCTCGAAGGAGAGGACGCGCTGGCCCCGCAGATGGACGACGCCGAAGCGGCTCGCATCCTTGACGGGCGTCAATGCTATGGTGGCCATGGCGTTGTGGTCTTCGTGAAAGCTCACCAGGTCGGGGATGTCGATGGTGGTGAGGACGTCGCCGTTGAGCATGAGGAAGGGTTCCGTCAGGTGCTCGCGGGCGAGGTGCAGGCAGCCCGCCGTCCCCTTGGGCTTCTTCTCCTCGACGTAGGTGATGTTGACGCCGAACTGGCTGCCGTTGCCGAAGTGCTCCTTGATTTTCTCGCCGAGGTAGCCCACCGAGATGACGACGTCGCGTATCTCGTATTTGCGAAGGAGCTCGAGGCTGTGCTGCAAGAGCGGCTTGCCCTGGACGGGGATGAGGGCCTTGGGCATCTCGTAGGTGAAGGGGCGCATGCGGGTGCCCTCCCCGCCTGCGACGACGAGCGCCTTCTTGATGCGCCCGCCCACGAGGATGCGGGCGAGAAGCACTTCGATGGCGTGGCTCCTGTTTCGTATCTTGATGCCGTCAACGAGCTTGTCGACGCCGTCGAGGATGTCGTC
>CAYUFO010000010.1:0-15844 GCA_964443985.1 uncultured archaeon
CACGCGCGTCGGCGTCCAGGGCGACCTCGAACCCGGCCCCGATCCCGATAAACCCTGCGACGAAGTCGAGGACGAGGCGGTCTTTCTCGCTTGGGGTGTAGCCTGTGTTGGTCGGTTGGTGTTCTGGTGTCGTGGGTGCGCTCGCAGCGTCGCCTGCCTGCTCGATGTGCTCGAGGGCGGCTTCGAATCGTTCGAGCCGGGTGAGGATGTTGTCGAATTTTCCGTGGATGTCTTTGATGAGGAGGTTTGTTGATTTCTTCTCTTCGGCGATGGTGTAGAGCAGTTGGGCGATGGCGATGGAGTCTTGGACGTTGCCGATGGCGTGGGTGATGTCTCCAGTCAGTTTTTGGAATTCCTCCTCATGACTGCTCTGGGACTCTCTCATGACTGTTATGATATAATCATGATTCTTTAAAAAGATGATGGTTTTCACACACGATAAAATCGCGATTCAACCAAAACCCTCAAGAGAATCGCACCACAATCACGCGACCCGCACGACCCGAATCACGACCCCCGCAATTCCCGTCATGACGCAATCGCCGATACAGCATGACACGAGTGAGTCATGGCATGACCCCCATAAGCCCGAGCATGACGTCCCCCCTAGGAATCACGGCCCCCCAGCGACCCATTCACGAGCCGTTAGCGACCCGCAGCTACCATTCACGACTATCGCGAAAACTCGGCTCAAGGTCGCAGCCCGCCGCCACCTCGTCGACGATGGCCCCCACGTCGATGCGGCGCGTCAGGTAATCGGTGAGCCGCACCGGATACAGCTGGCTGTGGACGAGGTCTCGCTCGGCGGCCCACATGCCTGCAAGCCGCGAAAGCCATGCGGCATCGCCCGCACCCGCTATCTCCCAGCGAATCGTGACGGGCCGGCTCACCCCCGACGGAGAAAAGGGAACCTTCTTCTCGGGCAGCTTCCCATAATACACCTGTACCCCTCTAGTCATGACGGAGAAATACTCCAACGGCGACAACGCCAGTTCGGCGAGCATGAGATTCGACATCGACAACCCCAGCGAAGAGGACACATCCGTGGCATGGGAATCCTCGACCATCCCCACCACGGCCTTATCGGCGAGAACGGCATCGAGGTCCCGGCGAGCCCGTGCAGCAGCCTCCCCCTGCTGGGAGTCCTCGGCAAGCGAGCGCAGCGTCGTGGCGATGCTCCCGTCAAAGAGCACGGCATCGACCGCGCGTCCCTCCGATTCGAGGGCCGAGAGGCCTTCGACGATAAGCCTGCATTCCTCTGCCGTCCGAAGCGTCCCCGTCTGCGCCGAAAGATCCCAGGCATCATGCAGAATGCCCAAGGCGACCCGGGAATCCGCGCGGACGTCGTCGTAGGGAATCGGCTCCCCGCCTACCAGGCGATCTTCATGGTCCTTACCGTCGAATACGGCATAGCCTGCAACCCCGTGGACCCCCCAGAGCGTCTGGAACCGATACCGTTTGACGGCAAGCGAGGAATCCACGGCCAAGACCCTCGTCACCTTCGGATGCCCGGGGATATCCAGGCTTTGGATGGCATACCCCCTCTCGATGAGGCGATGCCGCAAGCCCTCACGGTCGACGTCGACCTGCTCTTGCAACTGGCCGGCGATGGAGCTTGCCGCCTGCGCCCAAAGCGTCGGCGAAACCGAAAAATCAGGACCCACGGGCTTCACTGCCTACACCCGTATCTCTTTGTCCAACAGCGGACGGATAGTCTGGATGAGGTCCTGGGCATCCTTCTTGTCCTGGGTCAGTATGTAGCCGCCGATGCCCTCCAACCGCATCTTGTTGATGATGAAGTGAGTGAACTCCTTGACGGACTTGGGATTGTTGTAGATGAGGATGGACGAAAGCGAATCCAGGAGGATGAACTTCCGCTCCCCCTCGATCTTGGCGAGCATCCGGTCGACGTACATGCTTATCTCCTCAAGCGAGCTCGGGTTCTCGACGTAGGCCACGGATTCGAGCTTCTCTCCGACTTTGCCAGCCATCTGCGAGACGCAGTCGATGGCATAAAGGTTCCCGAGCTCGATGTCGTTCTTCTCGAGGTTCGAGTGGATGTAGCGGTAGGGACGCGACACGCTGACGTAGATGCCGCCGTTCTCCTTCTCGTTGAGGACGATGGCAAGCAAGCCCAGCACCATGCGCATATGGCCTTCCGCGCGGCTTGAGATGAGGACGATGGCGTCGTCGCCGACGTCTGCGAGCTCGGATTTCAGGAGCTTGTAGGTGTCCTCGGTCTGGCGGTCCTCGCCGACGTCAAGGCCCTTCTTCTGCTGATCGAGCTCCTCTTTGCGCTGAGCGAGCCCCGCCTGCTGCTCCAACAGCCGCTTCTGGAGCTCCTGCAGCTCGCGGGTCTCGGGGGGCAGCTCCGAGAGACCCTCCTCTGCCGACTGCATGCGCTCGCGAAGCTCCTTTTCCCGGTGGAGGAGCTCGGCCTCCCGACGCTCGTGCTCGGCGGCAAGGCGCCCTTCCTCCTCCTCTATGCGCTTCTTCCATTCCTCCTCGCGCTGGCGAAGCATCTCGTCGAGCTTGAGCAGCTGCTTTTCGCGCTCCTCGAGCGCCTTCAACCGCTTCTCCCACTCGTCCTTGACGTCGTCGTCGCCGGAAGGGGATTCGTCGCTAGGCATGGTATTCTCGTTCGCGTAGTTGGTCGATGATCGACTGCAGGCGCTGCTGCGCCTGCTCGTGGTCGAAGTCCCGGGACCCCATGGTCTGCCAGCCTTCGACTATGAGCTTGAACTCGTCGTTCTCCTCAAGCCAAGTGGAAAGCGTCTTCCAGTCGTGCTCAAGCCCCGTGAACTCCCGCTTGATTTCGGCGTAGACCGCTTCCTTGGCTTCGGATTCTGGCAGCGTGATGCGCTCGAGCTCCTCTTTCTTGGCCGACTCAAGCCGCAACCGGAGCTGCTCCTGTTCCTGGTGGATGCGCTCGGTTTCCGCTGCCACCTTCAACCGCCATTCCATCACCCGCTCCATGAGCTCGTCCTCGCGCTCGCGGATGCGCTGCTTCCATTCCTCCTCCTTGCTCCTGAGGATGGCATCGTATTTGGCGAGCTGGTTCTCGCGCTTTTTCAGGTTCTCAAGACGGCTTCTCCACTGGGTGCGCTCCTTGTCCTCCAGCACGCTCTTGCGCTCCCGGTTGGCGAGCTCCTCGCCGCGTTCTGGTCTATCCATCGCCGTCTTTATCGTCCTTTTTTTCCTTTTTGGGCCGGGGAGCGAAGATGCTTCGCGCCCTCAGCTCCTCGATAGTGGCTTCGTCGTCTGCATCCTCGGCCTCGTCCTCCTCTGAGTCCTCGACCACGGGTTCGTCCTGCTCCCCGTCGTTCCCTTTCGCGTCCTCTGGTTCATCTTCGCCTGACGACTGCTCGAGCTCCTCGAGATCCTGCTTGAGGATCTTCTCGGCGTGCCTGATGGTCTCGGCCTGGCGCTTGAGGCGCTTTTCGAGGGCGGCGTCTGCCTTCTCGCGCCCCTCGAGGTCGGTGAGTGTCTTTTGGAGCTCCTTCTCTTTCTCCTCGAGCTCCCGCCTTCGCTTGCCGAGATCCTCTTCCTCTTCCTTGAGGTACTTCTTTTTGCCGGCGAGCTCGGCCTGGGCCTGCTCGAGGTCGTGCATCTTCTTCTCGAAGACCTTCTCGAAGGCCTCCTCCTGCTTTGAGATGCGCTCCTGCTCGGCCGACAGGTCGTTGAGGTAGCTCTTGAGCTTCTGCTTCGCCTTGGAGCGCTCCTCCTTCTCCCGCTGCAATTGCTGCTTGAGGGCGTCGAAGGCGTCCTCGTCGAGGGCCTTGCCCGCCGCGTCCGTCAGTTCCTTGCGGGAGGCGTCATCGCCCTCGCTCTTGCGGGGCGATTCCTCCGCCGACTTCTGTTCGGCTTCCTCCATCTCCTTATACTGCTTTCTGATGCGCTCGAGCGTCTCGCGCTCGTGGGCGAGCTTCTTCTCCCGTTCGGCGAGGCTGTCTTCGCCGGAATCGTCATCTGCCATCGTTATCGTCCTCGGATGATTGTTTTGTATGTGATGGTGCGTCGGTGCCCTGGTCATCTCCTGCCAGCCGGTCCTCTTCGCGTTCGAGGGCCGCTATCTCCTTCTCCTTGGCCCTGAGGCGCTCCTCCTCGGCAAGCCGCAGCTTCTGGTGCGTGCGCAGCTGGTCGCGGATGGA
The DNA here is from genome assembly GCA_964443985.1 of uncultured archaeon. Classification (GTDB taxonomy): domain Archaea; phylum Altiarchaeota; class Altiarchaeia; order IMC4; family JBDREA01; genus JBDREA01. Next base: position 4,152 of record CAYUFO010000010.1, read on the forward strand.
GGAGAGCTTCTCCTCCAACTGCTTCTTCTTTTTGGCCATGTCCTCCATGGCGTTCCATTCCGCTTCCACGCGCGCGAACTCCTTTTCGAGCACCTCGTCCTTCGCAGCGAGCGCCTTGCGCTCGGCCGCAGACATCCTTCCCCCCTTCTCGATGCTCTTCAGGATGGCGTCCCGTTGGGTCTTGATGTGGTCGCGCTCGCTTGACACTTTTTCCTTGAGGCTCGCCATCTGGTTCAAAAGAGTCTCTTCCCGGTCCTGGATATCGGCCTCCTGCTCGAGGATGTCCTTCCACTTCTCCTTGATGTCTTTGAGCTCGGCGAGGAGCTTGTCTTTTTCCTCCTTGATGAGCCGGCGCTTCCTGCGGCTCTGGTCGATGCGGCTTATCCTGCTTTCCTCGAGCTTCTGCCTCCAACGCTCCTCGGCATCGGCGAGGGTAGCGGCCTTCGCCTTCTTCTCCTCCTCGGTGAGCTCGCGGCGGAAGAAGAGCTTGTCGATGAAGGCGGGCTTGCGCTCGAGCTTGGCGAGCTCCTCCTGGATCTTCTCCTCCTCCTGGACGGCCTGCTTGACCCCCGAGGATATCTGTTGACGGATCTCGGCCTTGAGCTCTTCCTCGGTCTTGGTGAGATGTTCGTCGCTCTCCTCGACGTGACGCCGGTCCTTTTCGATATCGCGCCACTGGTTCAGCGTCCGGTTGAGGAGCGCGGCTATCTGGGCGCGCTCCCGCTCCAGGTCTTCATGCAGGCGGGCTTCCTCTGCGAAGAGCTCCCGCTTCTCCCCTTCGATATCGGCGTCGAGTTCCGTTTGGCGGCGCATTAGCTCCTCCTGCCGCTTGTTCAACTCTTCGGGTGGGAGCGCGTCCGCCTCGGCTGCCAGCTCCTCGCGTTCCGATGCGAGTTCGTCTTCGAACTCGAGCTTGCGGTTGATGAGCTCCTCCATGCGCGATTCGATGGCCTCGAGGTTCTCCCGCTCCTTTTGGGCGAGCTCCTCCTCGCGCTTTTCGAGCTCGATGCGGTTCTTCTTGAGGAGCCCCCCTATCTCGCCCTCGTAGCCCTCGAGCTCCTGCTCGCGCTTCTCGTCCCAGGCGGAGGTGATGGCGACCTCCGTGGGGGCGACGCCCTCCTCCTGGACCTTGTCGTAGTATTCCTGGATCTGGGGGTTCAGGCTCTCGAGATAGACGTCGACGATGTTGAAGATGCCTTTTTTCACGTTGTCGGCGGCGAGGTCGAGCTCGAGCTTCATGTCGAAGACATCGCCTCCCTTGTCTGCGATGACGGAGAGCTTGACCTTCAAGTCCTCGACGCGCGCCATGTAGCGCATGTACTTCTCGAGCTCCGCTTCAGTGAGCCTGTGGGGCTGGTGCTTGATGGGTCGGAAGCTGATGAAGTAGGGCTGGCCGTCGTTGTAGCGGGGGTGCTGGAGCATGGCGGTGCCGACGTCGGCCTTGACGACGCTTTTGAGGACGGGCTCGCCGTACTTCGTCTTGATGCGGTCGAGGTCCTCCTCGTAGCCCGTGCGAAGCTGGAACTCGCTTCCGATGTTGGCTTGTATCTCGCCGACGAAGTCGGTGTAGACCTGGCTTATGAGGACGAGGCCGATGCCCCACTTTCTGAACTCGCGCACGGCGCGCTCGACGGCGAGGTAGCCGTCCCCCGAGCCGCCGAACTTCGGCAGCAGGCGGTGAATCTCGTCGTAGACCAAGAGCACCTTCAGGTGCGGGGATTCCTCGAAGCCCTCGTCGAAGACCTGGGTGAGGGTCTTGACGATGAAGGACTCGATGCCCGCGGGGTCCAAGTGGTGCAGGGCGTAGACGGTGATGGTGCCGGGGTCGAGATCGCCTGCAAGGGGGGCCTCTTTGGAGGGGTCGTCAACGACCCTGATGATGCCGTCGTACCCCCTGGCGGCGTTTTCGGCGAGCCCGAACCGGCTGAAGAGAGCCCGCATGGACTCATCGTTATTGGGGCGCAGGAATCCCGTCCACTGGGCGGTGGGGTCGAAGACGATGACGGGGATGCCGCGCTCGAGGGCCTCCTCGACGATGACCTGCGAGCTCACGGTCTTTCCCGTTCCCGTGGCGCCCGTCACGATGGCGTGGGTCAGGAGGGTGTCGAATTCAAGGTATGCCTTGACCTTGCTTTCGGCGATGCGGCCGAGGTAGGCGTTGTCCTTGGCCGGTTGGGCGAGGGTCTTGAAGTTGATGGATTCGAGGTACCGCCGCCGCTTCTCGCGCTGCCTTCGGTACTGGGCGGCAACGACGAGCGTCGAGGCGACGAGTAGGAGTACGACGATGGCGAGGGGGAGCAGGAAGGGGGGCGGGGATTCCATGAGCTGGCGGATGCTGTCTGTGAGCGTGGTCTCGACGGCCACGGGCTCGGAGGCGCTGGCGAGGGGGTCGTCTCCGGGTTGCCGGGGAGCCCGGTACAGTTCGGCGAGCACGAGATAGTCCCCGTCAGAGAGCGTGGCAGGGGGATTGAGGCCTGAGACGATGAAGCTTGCCTGCCGCGCCACCGAAGCATTGCGGGAGCGGGCCACCACGATGCGCTCGCCGCCCGCGTTCACGAGCATCGCGCGGACGACGAGCTCTTCGGCATCCGCTTGAGTGGATTGTATGTCGATTTGGGCCTGCAAGACATCCCCTTGGTTGACGCGTACCGTCCGCTGGCCGGACTGGTCGAGGGGGACAACGCTGATGGCGTAGGCCGTGTCCTCCTGTGCGGCGGCGGGCACCTGCCAGCACGCCGCGAGGGCCGCCACCATCACTGCGAGGGCGAGAAAACGGTCGAGGGATTGCCCGTCCATGTCTCTGAGCTATTAGGTATGATTCTTTAAATGGTTAGCATGCTTGTGGGGGTGGGCCAGATCACACCGTCGACTCGACCTCGTCGACTTCTCGCTCGAGGAGGTGGACCTCCTGCTCGCCCAAGGCCTTGGGGTCAACCGAGACGATGAGGCGCGCCCGGCTCTGTGCGACGGCCTCGTTGACGGACTGCAGGAACTTGAGCGTTTCCGCATACGAGTTCTGGACGGCGAGGTATTCGATGCCTGCCACCCAGACGACGCCGTCGTCAGACTTCTTGATGAATTCCTTGATGGTGTAGCCGAGGCCGACGACGTCGCTCGGGTCGATGTGGGGGTCGTAGTCGCGTTCCTTGGACAGCCAGATGATGGGTGTCTTTTCGAGGTCGAACTGTTTTCTGATCTTGTCGGGATGGGTGCGGGTGACGGCGAGCCCCGACACACCGTGGGTGACGAGGTCCTTGAAGATGTCGCCGCTTTTGCCGACGGCCTCCTCGAGGACGAGGTAGCTGTAGCTCTGCCTGAGGGCGTACTTGGATTGCCCGCCGACGCTCTTTTCGGCGACGGGCTGGATCTGGTGGACGACGGACTTCATGGCGTTGGCGATGTCGTCTTGGGTGAGCATGCCGACGAGATTGCCGTCCTTGACGACGGGCAGTCGTCGGATGCCGCGCTCGCGCATGAGCTCGCTCGCCTTGAAGATGGGGAAGTCGGGTGCCACGGTGATGACCGGCGCCGTCATGACGTCGCCGACGGTCAGGGTCCCGGGGTCCCGTCCCTCCGCAAAGACCTTGGTGAGGAAGTCCTTTTCGGTGAGCATGCCGACGACCCGTCCCCGGTCGGTGACGACTATCTGGCCGACGCCCCGGCGCGCCATGTTCTTCGCCACCGACATCAGGCTCTTGTCCGGTTCCACGGCGACGACGTTCGTGCGCATGATGGATTCGACGTGCTCCCAGACGCCCGAGAGCGCCTGGATGATGTCGTCTTGGGTGACGATGCCGACGAGGTCGCCGTGGGTGGTGACGGGGATGCGCCTGCAATTGTGCTCGCGCATGAGGCGGGCGACCTCGGCGATGGAGGTGTCGCTTGACACGGTGACGAGCGAGGGCGTCATGATGTCTTTGATGGCGAGGGCCCTCGCCTTGGAGCCCTTGGCGGCGATGTGGGTCATGAAGTCTCGCTCGCTCACGATGCCGGTAATCTTGCCGTCGCCGAGAGCGATGAGGGAGGTGGTCTTCTTCTCGGTCATGAGGCGGGCGGCTTCGGGGATGGAGGTCGTTTCGTCGACGGTGAGGACGTTCTTGCTCATGATGGTGGCGCAGCGGGCTTGGAGGTCGACGGCGTCGTCCTTTGGCGACCCGCCTTTGCGACGGGTCGCATCCCTCCTTTCCTCGGGCATGTCTTCGATAGCGTCTTCCTGGGTCAGAGTCTTGCGGAGCTTGGTGAGGAATCCCTGCTGACCGCTTGTCTTGTCGTCCATCGTCGCTCACCTATTTTTTATCGTCACTTAAGAAGGCCGTCGACGTCGGGGAATTCCCTGGCCAGTAAGTGCTTTTGTTGCTCGTCGAGGCTTTCTGCGTCGACGGGGATGATGATGCGTGACTTGCTCTGGGCCGCCGAGTCGTTGAGCGACTGCAGGGACTTGAGAACGTCCATGAAGGAGTTCTGGAGGATGAGGTATTCGAGGCCGTCGATGAGGACGATGCCGTCGTCGGTCTTTTTGATGAACTCGCGGATGGTGTGCGAGAAGCTGATGAGATCGCCTGGGCGGATGACGTGCTCGGTCTCTCCCTCCCGGGAAAGCCATACGATGGGGGTCTTCTCAAGGCCCTCTTCTTCACGGATTTTGTCGGGGAAGCGTCGGGTGATGAGCAGGCCGTGGACGCCGTGGGTGACGTGGTCGTGGAAGATGCGCATGCTGCGCGTGGGCCGCCGCTCCCACACCAGCGTCGACACCCCTTTCTCGAGGACGTATCGGCGCTCGCTCTCGCTGCGCTTTTCGAGCGCGGGCTTCACGGGAATGAACGAGTACTGGACGCCCTCCTGCATGGGCGCGTAGAGGAGGTAGGCGCCGACGGTCATGGCGAAGACGAGGATGGTGCGTCCGAGGACGTTGAAGGTCTCAAGCACCCGTACGTCGACGACCCGGAAGAATCCGATACCGTCGAGGTCTAATCCATATTGGCCGAAGACGATGGCTACGTCTTCGGCGTTGAAGAGGATGTAGAGGCTTGAGAGGTTGAAGAGGAGGACGCCGAGCGAGGCGACGAAGAGCCACTGCCATCCCGTGGTCCACGCCTTGTTTTTCTTGTAGATGCGCCGGTAGATGCGCACCATGTAGAACGTGGCCAGCATCGAAAGCAGGATGGCCACGACGTTCAATGAGACATCTGCCCAGGGAAGCCCGCCGTCCATCACTCTCTTATATACTTTTTAGACTTTAATATAACCTCTCCTGCCATGGCCTTCGAAACTATCTCCACCGTCCTTTTGGACTTCGACGGCACCCTCGTCGACTCGACCGACGCCATCCTCGGCCAATACGCCGCAGTCGCCGAAAGGATGGGGTTGCCGCCGCTAGCCCGAAGCAGGTTCATCTCGGTGCTCGGCCTGCCCTGGCGAGCCGCCCTCGAGGAGCTGTGGCCTGGCGTCGATGTGGCCGCCTTCACCGGCTCGTACTCGCTTGCCGCAGAGGACCTTCGAGCCATCGTCGGCGTCGGCAACGCCGTCGAAAGACTCGCCGAATCCTACACTGTGGGCCTTGTCACCTCGCGCTCCGAGCGGAGCCTCACGCCCAAGCTCCCTGTCTTGGGATTCGACCCCTCGGTCTTCTCCTGCATCGTGACTGCCGAAACCTACTCCTTTCACAAGCCCGACCCCCGCGTCCTACAGGCGGCCTGCGGGGGCCTGGGGGTCGAGCCTGCGCGCACCGTCTACGTCGGCGACTCGGTCATCGATGCCCGCTGCGCCCTGGATGCTGGCGTCTCCTTCATCGGCGTACTCACCGGGGGGACGTCCTCCGCGGCCTTCATGGATTTGGGCGTCACCGACATAGTCGACTCAGTCGCCCAGGTTCCCGGGCTGCTGGCCGGCAATCGGTCCGATTAGGCTTCCTGTCTTCGATGCTCGTTGCTCCTGGGGGCCTAGTAGGTCATGAAGAACCAACCAAGGAGGGCAAAGCTCCCTTCCAGCAGTTTGTCAAAGCGTTGCATGCTGTGGCCTGCAAGGGCTGTGGGATTCATGAGTCTGTCTTTTCCTTCTGCTTAAAAATCACTGCTCCGAGAGTGTGCTGGGAAAATAACTCATACCGATTATTTTTCTCCCGCTCTCTCGGGTAACCGCTTTATAAACCCCCGAGAAATCTCTTTCCAAGAAAGCCCTCACCATCCGCTTGGATACCCAGGGGACCCCAGCACGCGCCCGACCGCGGGCCCAGACATCTCCCCTGGACCGCGGGGGCATACCGGAGGAAAACCCAGACACGATGGACCACAAAACCCACCCAGTCATGCACGAGGCCAGAGCACGGGGGACTGGGGTATGTATTCAGCATCAACTAGAGGACTACGTCTATGCCTGTCTCGGGTTCAGGCCCAACTGGTTCCACGCGTCCGCCTAACACCTTCCTTCGCTATGCCCTCGCCATTTTTCTTTACACCCGCGCAAAGAGTACCAATCATGAAGCCCCGCGACCTCCTGATGGCCGAGGAAACCCTTTTCCGCGATGAGTCTGTGTTCACGCCCGCCCACGTCCCCGCCGACTTCAGCTTCCGCGACGACCAACTCAACGAACTCACCCTCGCCGTCAAACCCGGATTGCGGGGCGTCAACCCCGTCAACGCCCTCGTCACGGGGCCGCCGGGCACCGGCAAGACCACAGCCGTCAAATACGTCATGTCAGAGATTCGCGAGTCGACATCGGCACTCGTCCCCGTCTACGTCAACTGCGAGGATCATGCGACCCAGTTCGCCGTCTTCTCCCGCATCCACGAGGAGGTCTACGGCCACAAGCCCCCTGAGACCGGCAAACCCCTCGAGGTCGTCAAGGAAAAGATCTTTTCCAAGCTCAAACGCGAAGACAAGAGCCTCCTCGTCGCCCTCGACGAAATCGACCACCTTTTCGCCAAAAACATAGCCGACAAGGTCCTCATCGACCTCTTGAAGACCGCCGACTCCTACGGATACGGCCGCGTCGGCGTCTTCGGCGTCCTCGTCGATGACGTCCCCATCGCAGGGCTATCGGACAAGACCCGATCAGTCTACAATCCGACGAGGATATCGTTTCCCCCCTACGCCCGGGGAGAGATGCGCGACATCCTCGCCCAGCGCACACACCACGGCTTTTATGCCGGCGTCATGTCAGACGGCGTGTTGGACCTCGTCGTCGAGAAGGCGCAGGAGCATGGCGACATCCGCGTCGGCATCGACTTGCTTCGGCGCAGCGCCTACGCCGCAGAACGTGACGCGTCACGCGCCATCACTGCCGACCACGTCGAAGGGGCCTATGCCGCCGAATCGCGCATGCTCGGCCTCAGGCGCACGCTTTCCGCGCTCGACGAAGAGGCGCGGGCGATGCTTTCTATTCTCTCGTCGTCTGCGAAGGGGGCCCTTTCATCCAAGGAGCTCCACGACACCCTCAATGAAGAGCGGCCGATAAGCGGCAAGGCCTACAATCAGCTGGTCCAGCGCCTGGAGTTCTATGCCCTCGTGGATTCCGCGTATAAGGTGGGGGGCCGGGGACGCTCGCGCGACATCGTCTTGCGGCAGCCCCTTGAGGACGTGCGGTCGGCACTCGCACAGACTCGTGGATCCTGAATGCGTTTTTTTAGCTTAATTTCCCTAATTCTAATAGGGACTATGGAATCGGGGGGAATCTTGGCATCCGCTATCGCGCCTGTCCGGGAGCGTTCATGGTGGCAATCCCACAACCGGTTTCTGGATCGGGAGCTCTTTCTCTTCGAACTCGAGCGCCGCTACAAGATCGATGGGATGCTTTCCCGCCGGGGGCAGTTGTCGGCGTTCGCTGCCTGATCAGGTTTGGGCGAATTGCTGCCAGGTGCTGTAGAGGCTATGGATTTTTTTGGGAAATGATGCGGAGAGGGTGAGTTCGTGGGCTTTTTTGACTTTGTTGTAGCGTTTTTCGATGATGCCTGCCCCCCGCAGACGCTTGAGCATGTTGGAGTATTGGCTTTGGGATATGCCCGCGCGTTGGCAGTATGTCCTCCATTGGCTTGTCTGGTAGGGTGTTTCGGTGCGTCCCCAGTTTTTTATGGTGGTGAGGAAATCGCAGGCGACTGGGACGAGGGCGGGCTCCTTCCAGAAGAGGCAGGATATGATTTCTCTGAGGCTTTTTGGGGGGTTATTTGGTAGTGATAATGTGGGATTTGTATTCATATTGCATAACAATTAAAATAACATATTAATAAATTAAAAAATAAGTCTATAATGGCGAAAAAATAAAACAAAAATGAATATTACTATTGTAAATCAATTGCAATAATCAATCAATCGCATTTACCAAATCGTCCCAATCCCCACCGATGCGCAGACCAGTCCCAGAAAAATGCGTCCGAACCGCAGAAAGACCCACATCGCCAAGCCGTTGACTCAAGGCATCCATGGGCATAACCGACGCATGCCGCCCAGAGAACAATTTATGAACATCAACATAGGGTCTGCGCACCAATTGCTCAGCACCCACCGACGCGACGAGCTTCTTCAAATCGTTTTCCAAAGGAAGCCGCGATTCACGGCAATGCTCCACGACCTTCTCACAAAAACCCGAATCTGCGAACCGACCAGACCACAACGGGCCAGCAACCGCATACTCCCTCCCGCAAGAGCAACCTCCTCCCACGCAAGCAAACGGCACATACTCGCGATAAAGACAATCAAAGCAGTGATTGAGAAACGAAACATCCTCCATCGACTCCCGCACCGCCCGCGTCCCACGCTTCAATCGGAGATACGCGCGAAAATAATGGCGTCGCGCATACGAGAAAAGCGGCGACACCCCCAGGCCATGGCGGTGGGCACTCCGCGCAACGAATCCGATCAAGACACGCAAACCCAACTCGTCATAGTAGTCGGTCCGCAACGACGATGCGTCATACTTGCGCCGACACGCCCTCGGGTACGTCCCACAGAGCGCGCTCGTATCCGTCGCCGTCACGGCAAGGACGCCGTTGGTGGTGACGGCACGCAATGCCGACTCGACGAACTGCACGGGAGGCCCGAAGGGATCGACGTCGACGAGGTCATATCTCCGGCCTCGGTTCAAAAAGACGTTTCCATCGAGTCGACTCACCTCACCCCTGACGCCATTGTCCTCGAGGTTCCTCTCAATCAATGACACTGCTGAAGGATTCAGGTCATTCAAAAAAACCAGTGCACCCACCTCCTTTGTGATTCGCGCCCCCCGTGCCCCCGAACCGGCAAGAACGTCGGCATACGTTTCAGGTTTCAGGACTGACGCGACCGCCACCAGAAGATCCCGTTCGAATGCCATCACAGGATTATAGAAAACCACATCGCTTTTCTTCAACTCGGCATCCACGGGAACCCGCAACCTCGTCAAGCCCTCGACCACCGTCCGCGTCCTCATCACCAAAGACTATACAGACACATTAATTTATACCCCTGCTCCCAATGGTAGCCCATGGAAGAAGACTTCGGCGACTGGTTCCACCGCATGCTCGAAGAAGTCGACGTCGTCGACCAACGCTACCCCGTAAAAGGCATGCTCGTCTACCGGCGCTGGGGCATGCACCTCGTCCGCGCCATGCAACGCTACCTCGAAGACCAACTCGAAGCCGACGGCCACGAACCAGTCTACTTTCCCGTCCTCATCCCGGAATCCGTCCTCGGAAAAGAATCCGACCACATCGCCGGCTTCGAAGAACAAGTCTTCTGGGTCGACCGCGCCGGAAAGAACAAGCTCGACATCCCCCTCGCCCTCAGGCCGACGAGCGAGACGTGCATGTACGACATGTTTCGCCTGTGGGTGCGAAGCCACACCGACCTCCCCGTCAAAATCCACCAGAGCGTCCCCGTCTACCGCTACGAGACCAAGCACACGCGCCCGCTCCTTCGCGGCCGCGAGTTCCTGTGGAACGAAGGCCACACCGCCTTCGCGACACGCGACGACGCCGAAAAAAACATCGCCACCATAAAAGACATCTACGCCAACCTCATCAACGAACTCCTGTGCATACCATTCGAAGTCAACCGGCGCCCCGACTGGGACAAGTTCCCCGGCGCCCTCTACACCATCGCCTTCGAGACCCTCATGCCCGACGGCAAAACACTACAACTCGCCACCGCCCACAACCTCGGCCAAAACTTCGCCCACGTGTTCGACATCCGATACGAGAATGAAAACGGCGAAAAACAACACGTCTGGCAGACGAGCTACGGCCCCGGCTTCGGCCGACTCCTCGCCGCCGTCATGGCCGTCCACGGAGACGACAAAGGCCTCGTCCTCCCGCCAAAAGTCGCACCCGTCCAGGTCGTCGTCGTCCCCATCGTATTCAAGGAATCCGACCGCGGAAAGACGATGAAGGCCGTCGAGAAAGACGTCGCAGCGCTCAAGAAAGCGGGCCTTCGCGTCGAAGTCGACGCCGGCGACGAACGACCCGGCGCCAAATACTACAAATGGGAGAAAAAGGGCGTACCCGTCAGAATAGAGGTCGGCCCCCGCGAAGTCGACGCCGGCAAACGGACGCTCGCACGCCGAGACACCTGCGACAAGAAACAGGTCTCAGCCGAAAAACTCACCGACGAGATCAACACCCTATTCACCGCAATCGAAGACAACCTGCGCACCTCGGCACAGAAAAAATCCGACGAACGCCACTACACGGCGACGTCCGTCGACGACCTCGACACCTACCTCGGCCAAGGCATCGTTTCTGCGGGCTGGTGCCAGACCGACGACTGCGCCAAACCCATCGAGGAACGCGGCACCATACTCGCCATCAGCGACGAAACAACGAAATGCACGGTCTGCGGCGCACCCGGCGCGAAAACCATCAAAGTCGCAAAAACGTACTAACGACGATTTATAAAAAACATCACGGTAATATTAACCTCTCACCTCAGGGGGCTCGACCGGTGAACTCGGACGAGGCCAAGGAAGGGAGACCCCCATTTGATAAATATTTGTAAAAGATTTTGGGCCTGTAGCTCAGCTTGGTTAGAGCGCACGACTGATAATCGTGAGGTCTTGGGTTCAACTCCCAACAGGCCCATGTGTGAATCCGGCGTTCAAACGCGGAAAAACCCGTGGGTTTTCGCGCACCAAAATCGTTTGGCAATTTTGGGTGTCGCCGCAGGCCCATCCGTTCTTCTTTTAACCGTCGTTGCTGATTAGTTTATGATGATGTGGGTCTTCCGCCGCCTCCCCGTAGTGGGTGTCATAGTGGTTGCGTTACTCGCGGGCGGCTGTCTCGAGTCGACTCCACCGGAATCTGGGAGGGCGGCCCTCACCGATGCGACTGTTGATGACGTCATCGCGGCCGACTCCCGCGTCCGGGAATTCATGGCGTACTTCGGAAGAGAAAACGTCGAGACGGTTATCGCGCCACGCAGGCGGACGCCCCGTCAACTCCGTTTCTTCCTCGTGGATCCCCGCGCGTCAACGGTTCCCGTCGAGCCGGTGTTTGACGCACCGCCGCCGCCTCCCGCAATCGAGGCCTGCGTCGACCGTGTCACCGGCGACGGCTACGTCGCGCTCTATGAGACCGAATATTATCCCGAAGAAGAACAGGATGGGGGAGAACTCGACGGCGCCGCCGCCATCCGCACTTCCCTTTATGTCGTTGCCGATGCCAGGGAAGGCACGCTCTGCATGGTCCGCTGCGACGATCACGAAGACAGCCCGGATTTGGACTGCAGCA
>CAYUFO010000011.1:0-15809 GCA_964443985.1 uncultured archaeon
GGCCCTGCATCTTTTTCATGACGTGGCCCATGAAGACGTTTAATATCATGGCCAAAAACCGTTTAGTATTTATTTCAGTAAGTCCTATTTTTTTGTGATTATCCGAAATGAATTTCCTTCATTTAGCCCGGTGTTTTGAGGAACAAGGCGTTATCCTTTTTTCATTGCAGGATATCCGAATCCTTTACCCGAAAGCAAACGATAAAACGTTAAAAAACAACCTTAGCAACTGGGTGAAAAAGGGATATATACATCGTCTAAAAAAAGGGCTATACACGGTTAATAAAAGCGAATTATCCGGAAGTGTGCCAGATTTTTACCTCGCAAACAGGCTCTACCCGCCTTCTTACGTCTCCCTTGAAACCGCGCTTTCGTTTTACGGCATCATCCCCGAGGAAGCCGCACAGATTATCTCGGTTTCGACGAAACCGACGAGAATCTATTCAACTTCGCATGGCACCTTTTTTTATCGGTCCTGTAAGAAATCCGCTTTCACGGGATATCGTATCATGAAGATTCAGGGGGAAAAAACCCTTTTCGCCGATAAAGAAAAAGCATTGGTGGATTACATCTATTTTCGTCTGAAAGACGGGCAAACGGAATTTGCCGATGAACGATTTGATACGTCAAAGATAAATCAAAAAAAATCATTCGCCTATGCAAAAAAATTCAACAAAAAAACGGTCGAAAAAATAAAAGAGGTGCTGTGATTATGCTTTCCCTGCGTTATCTTCTCGAAGAAGCAAAAGACCTCGGAATACCCACAACAAAAAGACGCGCAATCCTTCGAGAATACATCCAAACCATCATCCTACACTCAATATATGCCTCTCAAAGGAACGGCTCCCTCTTCTTTATGGGGGGAACTGCATTGCGGTTCTGTTACCGGCTTCCCCGATTTTCAGAAGACCTTGACTTCAACACACGAAAACTCTCTTTTACAGACTTCCAAGCCCTCGCTTCAAATGCTGTCAGGGGACTAGAACTGGAAGGATTCACGGTTTCACTCGACTACTCAAAAAGAGACACACTTCTCACAGCCTACCTCTCCCTTCCCAAGGTAATGCATGAATATAAAATCACAGACAAACGGGGGCTGGATTTAATGGTGAAACTCGAAGTCAACCAGCCCGCATGGAAGCTTGAAACCAAGCCCCACGTCTTAAGCCTCTACGGATACACCTACACCGTTCGTGTCATGGCGGAATCATCTCTCATCACCGAAAAACTCTGCGCCTTATTGTCTCGAAACCGGGGCCGAGACATCTACGACCTCCTCTTCATGCTCCGAAAAAAATTCCCCTTCGACCCACGAATCCTTGCGGCAAACGGCCACATCCAACCCCCCCGCGACCTCATCCTCGAACGCCTAGAAAAACTCGGCCAAAAGGAACGCAAACGACTCGCGGCCCAAATCCAACCCTTCCTCTTTGCCGAAACCGAATCAGACCTGATAACAAACGCCCCCCTATATGCGGAAAAATTTCTTGAAGAATATCAGAAATAACACGCCTCATGTACTGCTCACCCTGTTCGTGATTATTGGTTGTCCTTCGTCGTAGGCTAACAAAATCTGGGCAAAAAAGACAGTGGGATTCCGTTATCCTAGTTTTTCTCTGAGGAGTTTTTGGACGACGTCGGGTTTGGCGCGGCCGCCCATCTTGCGCATGACGTGGCCCATGAGGAAGTTGAGGGCTCCGGTGTTCCCTGCCTTGTAGTCGTCTGCGGCTTTCTGGTTTTCGGCAATGGCTTCGTCTGCGGCTTTGCCCAATTCATCCTCGCCTGAGACGACGGTGAGGCCCTCCTTTTTGACGAGGTCATGGACTGCTTCGCCCGAGTCGATGACGCGTTCGATGAGTTTCTTGGCGACGACGTCGGTGACCTCCTTTTTGGCAAGGATGTCGACGAGCTCTATCATCTGCTGGGCGTGGAGCCTGGTCTCCCTGAGCTCGGCGCTGCGGTAGTTGAGCTGGCGGGCGACTTCCTGGCTGATCCACTGGGCGGCAAGCGCGGGGTCGGCTTCGCGGGCGACGTCTTCGAAGAGGTCGGCGAGTGGCTTGTCGGCGACGAGGACGGTGGCGTACTTCTCGTCGATGCCGTAGTCGGCGACGAGGCGCCCCCTCCTGCGGGCGGGCGTCTCGGGCAACGCGATGCCGTCGATGAACGACTGCTCCAATTGCAGAGGCGGGATGTCGGGGTCTGGCAGGTAGCGGTAGTCGGCGGCGGACTCCTTGGTCCGCAGTTCGGTGGTGATCATCGACTTCTCGTTGAAGCCGCGGGTCTCCTGCTTGACGGCACCGCCGCGCTTCATGAGGTTCTTCTGGCGGATGACCTCAAAGGAGACGGCCTTGAAGGCGCCCTTCACGGAATTGATGTTCTTTATCTCAACGCGGTTGCCGCCGCCGAGACTGATGTTGACGTCGGCGCGCATGACGCCGCCCACGTCGACGACGCGGCCCGTGTAGGCGAGGAGGTTGGTGAGCTCCCTGAGGAACGCCCGCATCTGCTCGGGGCTTGCCATGTCGGGGGCGGAGACTATCTCGATGAGGGGGACGCCGCTGCGGTTGTAGTCGACGCGGCCGGTTGCGAGGTCGTAGCGGCCGGGGTCCTCCTCCATGTGGACCTCCCAGATGCCGACGCCCTGGAGGGCGCCGTCGACGCCGATGGGTTCAGAGGTGCGCTGGTAGCCTGACGGCAGGTCCGGGTAATTGTAGTGTTTGCGCTTCACGAACGTCTTTGCAGTCGACGTCTTGCAGTTGAGGAGTTCGCTGATCATGACGACGGATTCGAGCGCCCGCTCGTTGATGGGATGCGGTTTGCTGCCCGGCATCCCCGTGCAGACCTCGCAGACGTTGCTGTTTGGCTCCTCGACGTCGTAGTAGTCGGTGGGGCACGTGCAGAAGAGCTTCTGGTCGGTCTTGAGGGGGACGTGGATCTCCAAGCCGATCTTCAACCCGATATCGTCGCCTGCCATGCTCGCCATTAATTAGGCTGGCCCGTCTATAAATGCGTGGGCACGATGCGGTTCCTCCTGCAATTCTCAGGCGAGCACGACAAGCTCCCCCGGGCCGAACTCACCGCGGTCCTGGAGGCCGAGGGCCATCCCTACTCGTTCGGGCGCGTGTTTCGCGCCAAGCGCATGGTGCTCGCCGACATCGACTGCCCGGACGCGTCGTTTCTCGCCCGGCTCGCCTACACGTCACAGGCCCACCAAGTCCACGCCGTCGCCCACCGCATCGAGCCCCTCGCCGATGCCGCAGCCGAACTCCTCGCGGACGGCGACACCTTCGAGGTCCGGGCGGGCTCGCAGATACTCGAGCGCAGGCTGGGGGCGCTCGTCGCCGCCCGCGGCCACCGCGTCGACTTCGAGCATCCCTCCCAGACGTTCTCCGTCTTCGCCGAGCGCGGCATCTGCATCCTCGGGGTGCCCATCCCCCTCGCCCGCGACTTCGAGGCCCGAAAGCCCCAGCATCGCCCCTTCTTCCATCCGACGAGCATGCACCCCAAGCTCGCCCGCGGCCTTGTCAACCTTGCCCGGGTCTCGGCCGGCGGCACGGTCTTGGACCCATTCGCAGGCACCGGCGGCATCCTCGTCGAGGCGGGACTGGTCGGCTGCCGCCTTCTTGGCTGGGACATCCGAGACGACATGGTGGCAGGCTGCGCAAAGAACCTAGGATCATACGGCCTTTCGGGTATCGTCGAAAAAAAGGACGCCCTCGTCGCCGACGTCCCCGAGGAACCGGTCGCAGCCGTCGTCACCGACCCCCCCTACGGCCGGGGGTCGTATTCGTCGGAGGAGAATCCCCTGCGCTTGTATGAGAAGTTCCTCGCCCGAGCCCACGGGTGGCTGGCACCCGGCGGCTCGCTCGTCGCCGTCTTCCCCCAGGCGTTCCAGCCGGCCTATGGCGCCTTCCGCCACCGCGAGCACTTCGACGTCTACATCCACAAGAGCCTGACGCGCCGCATCTGGGTGCTGGAAAAGAGGCCGTAGCCCGCTTACTCGATGATGGATGAACGCCGGGTCCCCCCCTCGGTGACGAGCGTCCCCCGGCTCGGCGGGTGGTAGGATTGGCGTCTCTTCGGCTCCCCCTCGGCGGGTTCGCCCGGCGGCAGCTGCTTGATTTCGGGGGCATAAAGCGCCTCTCGCTTGATGACGCGCATCTGTTCCTTGTTGAGGTATTTTCCCTCGTAGTAGGGCATGTAGATGACACCCTTGTGGGTGACGTCGCCGCCGAGGATGCTTTTGAGGATGCGTTCGATGTCTTTGCTGCGGTAGCGGGTCTGGTCGACCTCGAAGTCTTCTGCGAGGCCCTCCTCGACGACGAGGTATTCGCGCAAGTTGTATAGGCCGCCCTTGTCGTGGGGCATCTTGACCCGGGCACCGACGCCGAGCTTCTTCTCCCCCGTCGGTTCCTCCTTCTGGGCGGGGGTGCTGCTTTCTCCCATGTTGCCGAAGAAGTCGAGTATCTCGTCGATGAACATGAGCATGATGCTGACGAAGAAGCCGACGATGTCTTCGGCGGTGCTCGTCGACCGCTTGTCGGCGAGGTTGTAGACGTGGACGACGCCCCGCTTTTCGAGGATGGACAGGTGCTTGCCGGTGAGGTGCTCGTGGGGCAGGTCGCCGTGCTCGAGCAGATCGATGAGGTGGGCCTTGGATTCGGGGGGCAAAAGCAGGATGTCCTCGATGATGGTGGAGCGCCTCAATTTGTTTTGGGGCGGGCCAGACGAGCGGGACATGAAGCCCTTCTTGGGTGGCTGGCCCTTTTCGATGTAGTAGAGCTCGCCGGTATAGAGGTCGATGGAGACCCATTCCTCGTCGTGGAGGACGACGCCCTCCTTTTCGGCCCGGTGGATGCGCTCGGCGGCGATGTCGGTGACGTGGAAGACTCCTACGGGGCTGTATCGGCCGGACACCCGGATGACGCGGTCCTTCGGCTTCAGGTAGGGGTGCTTGAGGGACTTCGCCCGCTCCTCGAAGCTCTCCTCGGCCTCAGACTGGCTCATGCCGATGGCGTAGGCGTGCTTTTCCTTTTGGTAGTATCGCTCGGCGAGCCCGTATTTGTCCAGGAGCTCGGCGAACTCGTCTTCGACCTCGACGCCCGACATGCTGATGGACTCGAAGAGCCGGTACTTGTTGACGAGGCTGATGGGCTTGCCCTGGGAGTACTGCTGGGATTCGTCGCTGAATTCGCTCGTCGTGATGTAGGCCGCCCGGACGGCATCCATTTTGCGCATGTCGTCGTAGAGCTTTTGGATGTCGGTCTCCCTGATGGTTTCCGGTGTGGACTGGGCGCGGATGAGCGACAGGACCGACCCGCCCAACGGGTTCGCGGACTTGGCGACGACGTCGATGGTCCCCTCCCGCGTCCGTTTGAGGGATTCGACCTCAAAGCCCATCTTGGCGACGAAGTGCGTGATGAGCTGCTGGAAGTCGTCGGGGTCGATGTCGCTTGACACGTAGTCTTCGCGGTCGGGCATGGTCGGGGCTCCAATGACTGGATCACTTATCTATTGGAGCACGAGCTAGAAATATATGAAGGCTCCTGGGTCAGACACCCTTCACAAGGGTTTCCCCGTACTCGTAGCCTGCCATGAATGCCTTGAGGTTGAGTTCCTGGGTGCCCGGGGGGACCGAGCCGGCAATCGATTCCTTCATGGCCTCAAAGGAGACGACGTCGGTGGTGGCGGCGAAGAATCCGAGCATGATGATGTTGGCGACGATGCGCTTGCCGAGTTCGTCGGCCATTCTCGTGGCGGGAATGGCGTAGACGGTGACGCCGGCCGGGGGAGTGGCGCTCGTGAGGTCGACGAGGTCGTCTTCGACCAAGAGCATGCCGCCCGGGGCGATGAGGGGCAGGAACTTGGTGTAGGCCTCCTGGCTCATGGCGACGAGGACGTCGGCCTTCATGAGCTTGGGGTAGTCGACGACGTCGTCGCTGACGATGACGTTGGTGCTGCAGGCACCGCCCCTCGCCTCGGGGCCGTAGGCCTGGGTGAGGGTGGCGTTCTTCTTGTCGTGGATGGAGGCGGCCTTGCCGATGATGTAGCCGCTGAGGATGATGCCCTGGCCGCCGAAGCCGCCGACCTTCACTTCCGTGCGACTCATTTTTTCCCCTCCAGTGATTTCGCGAGCGACGAATTCATGGTGTCCAGAAAGGAGGGCTTGTCGATGTCGATGAATGTCCCGAGGGTCATCTCGCCCTGGAAGTCGATGTCGACGTCCTTGGGGTCGGCGCCGTTCTTGATGACGCTCTTCTCCTTGTAGTAGCGCAGGATGTCCAGGCCGCCGCCCACCTTGTTGCCGCGCCCGTAGGCGGTCGGGCAGGGTGAGAGGACCTCGACGAAGCTGAAGCCCGGCTTTTCGAGGGCTTCCTTGATGGCCCCGATGAGCTGGCGGACGTGGATGGTCGTCCAGCGGGCGACGTAGACGGCGCCGCTCGCCGCGGCGAGGTAGGGGAGGCTGAAGGGCTTCTCGTAGTTGCCGTAGGGGGCGGTGGTGGCCCGCGCGCCCACGGGCGTCGTGGGGCCGAGCTGGCCGCCCGTCATGCCGTAGATGAAGTTGTTGACGCAGATGACGGTGAGGTCGAGGTTGCGGCGGGCGGCGTGGATGAAGTGGTTGCCGCCGATGGCGAAGAGGTCGCCGTCGCCCGAGAAGACGGTGACGTTGAGGTCGGGGTTGGCGAGCTTGAGGCCGGTGGCGAACGGGATGGCGCGCCCGTGGGTGGTGTGGAAGGTGTCGATGTTGATGTAGCCTGCGACGCGGGCGGTGCAGCCGATGCCCGAGACCATCGCCGCCTTGTCAAGGGGCGTGTCGATGGCCTTGAGGGCCTCGAGGTAACAGGTGAAGTTGGTGCCGAGCCCGCAGCCCGGGCACCATATGTGGGGCATGCGGTCGCTTCGCAGCATGTCGTCTATGGGGTGGTGCATGGGTTCGTCGGTCATGGCGCCACCTCTTCGATGGCGTCAACGATTTCGTGGGGGGTGTGTATCTCGCCGCCGAGCTTGGGGACGAGCCTGGTCTTCGCGGCCCCGCAGGCGCAGCGCTCGACTTCGAGGACGACTTGGCCGTTGTTTATCTCGGGGACGACGAACGCGGATACCGTCGTGGCGAGCTCGCGGATGCGTTCTTCGGGAAAGGGCCAGACGGTGCACAATCGGAGCAGACCTGCCTTGACGCCCTTCTTTTGCGCCATGCCGATGGCAGAAAGGGCCGAGCGGCTCGGGGAACCGTAGGCGACGACGACGACATCGGCGTCGTCGACGTCGGTCTCCTCGGTGATGATGATGTCTTTCTTGTTTTTGAGTATCTTGTCGCAGAGCCGTTTGACGAGCTTCTCCTGGACCTCGGGGACGGTGGCGGGGTAGCCTTTCTCGTTGTGGGTGAGGCCGGTGGTGATGACGCGGTAGCCTTCGCCCGCCGTCGCCATGGGGGGGACGAGGTCGTCGTCGGCCTGGTACATGAGGTACTCGTCGGGGCCGACCGTGGGTTTCTTGCGGTTGACGACCTCGATGTCGTCTTCGGGGGGGATGACGACTTTCTCGGTCATGTGGCCGACGACTTCGTCTGCCATGACGAGGACGGGGAGCCGATACTTCTCCGAGTAGTTGAAGGCGGTGACGGTGTAGTCGAACATGTCTTGGGGGCTCGCGGGCGCGAGCGCGATGACTTCGTAGTCGCCGTGGCTTCCCCAGCGGGCTTGCATCATGTCCTGCTGGGCGACGAGGGTGGGCAGGCCGGTGCTCGGGCCGCCGCGCTGGACGTCGACGAGGACGCACGGCGTTTCCGTCATGATGCCGAGGCCGAAGTTCTCCATCATGAGTGACAGGCCGGGACCGCTCGTCGCGGTCATGGATTTGGCGCCGCCCCAGCTTGCGCCGAGGATGGAGTTCATGGAGGCTATCTCGTCTTCCATCTGGATGAAGGTGCCGCCTATCTCGGGCAGTCGCCGGGCCATGCGTTCGGCTATCTCTGTGGCGGGGGTGATGGGGTAGGCGCCGAAGAAGCGGCAGCCGGCGGCGATGCCGCCTTCGGCTGCGGCGATGTCGCCGAGCATGAAGTGCTCCCCGGTCATGACGGGGCTCTTGGTGTTGTTATTGTTTTTTTGTGTCATGGTCCTGGCCGGGCTTGGTGACGTAGATGGCGAATTCGGGGCACAGGAGCTCGCACATCTTGCAGCCGATGCATTTTTCGGGGTGGGCGGGCTTCGGGGGGCGGTAGCCTTTCTCGTTGAAGCTGTCTGATGATGCGAGCACCTTGACGGGGCAGAATTCTATGCAGAAGTTGCAGCCCTTGCATCTGTTGGTGATGATGTGGACTTCTCCCTTGGGCGCGGTGATTGGTGCGTCGGGTTTTTTCTGTTGCTTCTCGTCTGTCACGGGAGCACACCTCGGGTGCGGGGGGGCTGCGAGGAATGGAGATATCATTGGAAGAGTCCCTTTAAAAATCAAGCGGAGGTCGGCCCTTGAGTTATGTGATTCCCTTGAGTATTCTATGGAAAAATAAACCGATTTGGCATAACGTATCCAACAAATAATCAGAAGAGGAAAACGCCAGCAACTAGGTGTGCTTTTCTATCTCCTGCTTGATGAAGGCCCCGAGGCCCGCCCCCCGCATGAGGCCTTCGACCTCGGCGGGATTCGACAGCTCGAGCTCGAATATCCATCCCTCGTCGTAGGGGTCGGCGTTGATGACTGCCGGGTCGTCGAAGAGCTTCTCATTCGTCGCCGTCACCGTCCCCGACACGGGAGCGTAGATGTTGCCCGTCCACTTCTTGGTCTCGATAGTGCCGACTTGATCATCTTTTGCGACCTCGTCGCCGTCGAAGGGCATCTGCACATAGCTTATCTCGCCTGCGAGCTTCTGGGCGAAGTCGTCGACGCCGACGCGCGCCTTGCCGTCTTCGACCTTCAACCACATGTGTTCACGGTGATAGTATAAGTCGTCTGGGAATTCATAGGAATCTACTTTCATGGCATGCACCTCCGATGTGCGGTCACATATATACTGCTGGGCATAAAAGCTTTGTCGACATGATCTTGGGAAAAAGCGAGATACAACGCCGCGTCTCAGCCGAAGCCCTCCTCGACCCCGTCGACGGATCGGGATACTCGGGCGCCGGCTACGACCTGCGACTCGACCGCATCTACCTGTTGACGAGTTCCTCGCGGCTTGGTGTCGCAGACCGGCAGACGCCCGACATAACGGAGGAATCCTTCACCGTCTTGGAGCTCGCCCCCGGCGACTACGTCCTTGTCGAGACCCTCGAAAGGGTTTCCATGCCCACCGACCTCATGGCCCGCATTCTCCCCCGCTCCACGCTCTTCCGCTGCGGCATGGCCCTCGCCACCGCCGTCGTGGACCCCGGCTTTCAGGGCACTCTCACCTTGGGTCTCAAAAACCAGTCAGACCAGGCGTTCTCCATCGAGCGCGGCGCCCGCATCGCCCAGATAGTCTTCGAAGAAGTCACCGGAAGCACTGAACGTTACAATGGCAGCTACCAGGGCGGGAAGGTCGTCTAGGCCGACTCGTTCAGGAGGCGGTAGGTCGTCTTTGGGACGCCGAGGCTTCTTTGTTCAACGACCTCTTGCCTGACGGGGAGGACTAGTCTGTTGCTTCCCATCGTCCGCTTCATGGTGAGGACTCCCGGGTCGCTCAGTCTTCCCCATCGCGTATCTTTCACATCCAGTGGCTTCCAGGACAACTCGATACCCGTCTCTCGCGCCACGTCGTCGAAGAAGGACTCCAATGGCACCTTCCCCCCGTCCTTTCCTCGCACCTCAAAGATGTCGCCGGGCAGGAAGATACGGGCGGTTCCGGCCCCAAGCGGGTCGTCGGGTCGGGTGAGCAACCGGTTATAGGTGTGCTCGATGAGGTGCTTCTTGCGTGGCGAGTAGAAATGCGCCCCCCAGACGTCCCATACCTCGTTGAATCGGTGGGGGAACTTCTCCGTCTCTGCGTCGCCGACGACCTCGAGGACGCTTGCGTCGATTTTGCTCAGCCTCGGCCGGTCGATTCTTCTTTTTTTGCCGAATGCCCGCTTCGTCAGGTTGGTGTACGTCAACCCCCCGGGGTTTTTCTGCGTTGCGTGAAGCGATGCGAGCAGGGTGTATCCCGCCGTTCCCCTGCCACCGCCGAGGTCCAGTATCCTGCTGTCTTCTGGCAGCATTGCGGCTATGCCGTACATGTCTTCCCCGAGGAAGTCGTTGTAGTCCCAGTGGCGGCGTTGCGTCTCATATTCCTCGTGCCTGCTTCGGTCCTCTTCTGCCACCGAAACCTGCCTGCTTTGCCTGCCGATGCTTATCAGGCGGTGGGCGTCGAAGTCCCGATATATCCTGTCGCGGACCCCGCCTTGCAGGATGCCCTCTTTCTCCTCTAGGTCGTGGGCGTAGTCGAGCGTGGCCTGCACGCCGAGTATCTTTTCCGCTTCAGAAACCATGTGGGGGAGAAGCGACGAATCGACATCCTTCTCCCGGAAGAGTTTCTCCAGCTGCCTTCTTCTGACGAGGGACAGGCGCCTGATGTCGTCGGTGGATTGCGCCGTTTCGAACGCCCTGCCCCATTGGGGTATGCCGTACCTCTCCGAGAGCTTCTTCTCGAGGGTCTTTCGCGCCCGCAACAAGCTGACGAGGGGAGTGAGGGTCGACTGCGGCACGCCCTCAAGGTCGTACTCCTCTCTCACCTCGGCAAACGCTCCACCCATCTCGCCGATTCTTTTCGGTTCAAGATGCGATACGGCATCGCTGAGGAGGCTTTTTTGCCTTGCAGAAATCCGAGCCGTCAGCAGCGGGCGACGCTGTTTTTCGGTTCCCATTACTACGTACTACAGGAACCGCTGGGATAAATAGTCTGAACTCAGCTGTAGAGGGCGTAGTCGCCGCAGCCTTCCTGCCCGGACGCCGTCATGGTGACGTAGCCTTCGCTTTCACGGACCACGGGAACAATCTTGGACGCCTGCGATGTCGGGGAACGGACGGAGACGGTCACCTCTGTCTCTGCTGTGAGGGTGCGGCTGCCAGTGGTGACGATGCGCACCTCCTGGCTGCCGCCGGCGTTGAGGTTGAACGATGCGGGCTCGACGACGAGCTCTTCCCCGTCAGAGGACGCGGCCGCGACGTCGACGACCTCGTTGATGTCCCCCAGATTTTCCACGGAGACGGCGAATCCCGACGAGTCGCTCCACAGGCGGACCGGCGTCTCAACGGGCCCGTTTATCGCGAGATTCGCCCGTTTCGATGACGCATCCGCTACCGATGTCTCGTACCCGTGCTGTGGCGCTTCCTCCTCGAAGATGATGGTGACGGGAATGCGCGATTGCTCGATGAGAGTCTCCTTCACGGGAGACGAAAGGTCAGGGGACCGGCCCGAAAAAACCGGAACGCTGCAATCGTTTTCTGATACGGTTGAGGAAGAATCAGCTGCAAGTTCCAATGAGCCTTGGGTGTCGGCCAACGAAGAGGAAACAAGAAGGACGCCCGCCGTGACGAAGGACGCCGCCACGCTCACAAGGACGATGGATGCGAGGGCGTAGAACGTGAGCCTTGCGTCAGCGTCAGTCATTTTGAACACCACCCGGGAGTAACTACTAGACACTGCTCCTATAAAAAGAGCTCACCCCCCCTCAAGTCCAAGTCCGCCTCACCTCAGGGGAAGCTCCCACTTCTTATACCAGAACAAACTAAGTAACAATCCGTCTTCACAAAACCCTTTTTTGAGGTGTGGCGGTGCGATACAATGTCAGCTTGATACTCATGGGACTGCTGCTGTTGATGGTATTGTCGATGCTCTCGCTCACCGTCTACTATCGCTACACATACGACCACCTCTACGACGACTACGACGAAGCGGTCGATGCCGTCATCGACATGCAAGACGAGCTCAACCAGTCGCTCACGGAGGTCGCCGAAAAGGAGCGACTGCTCTCCACCAAAGAGCGCATCCTACTCGACTACATCAGCGAGCTCAACCTCTCCAAGGAGCGGGAATCGACGCTCGGCGAACACTTCACGGAACTGCGCGGCGAAAAGGAGGAATTGACAGAGAACCTCACCGAAGCCGAGCAACGCCTCGCCGACCTATCAGACGAGCTCGAAGACGTACAAGACGAACTCGACGTCTGCGAGGTCGACTACCGCCTGTGCGAGGAAGAGCTCGACGACGTCGCCGCCAACCTCCCCGCCATGAAGGGCAACTTCACCCTCCTCAAACAGGACGCCACCGACGCCTGGAGCGACTACACCGAGGTCCGCGAGCGCATGGAGCAGGCCGACCTCGAGGCGGAATCCCTGCGCGAGCGCGTCGACGAGCTCGAAAACGGCACCGAGAAATCCGCCGTCCTCGACGAGCTCGGCGACCTCGAAAGCGACCTCGCCAGCATGCGCCGAAGCCTCAACGACCTCGAAGAGAACCTCGACGCGGTCCTCGACCGCCTGCAACTGGAGCTACGATGGATGACATCCTAAGACGCGTGCGGGAAGTGCGGCGGTTCGTCTATGGCGTGTTCTTCTACTATGCCGTCCTCGACTTCGTCGCCGCCTTCCTTGCGACCGCCATCGTCTTCGACTTCGCAGGCATCGGCGTCACCTACGCCCTCGCCGTCGCACTCGTCTACTCGCTCGTCCGCGCCCTCAAAAAGATAAAGCGAAGCGACGTCATCGCCGACATAGAGACTCACTACCGAGGCCTCCAAGAACGGCTGACCACGGCCTACGACTGCCGGGACTGCGACAACGTCCTCGTCCGCCGCCTTCGCGCCGACGTCCTCGCCAAGATGCAGTCCATCGAATCCACGCCCTTCATCGACTCCGCCGCCGCCATGAAGCGCGTCCTCGCCGTCATCGTGCTCTGCTTCGTCTTCATAGGCGTCGGCACCGCCGAATTCAAGACATTCCCCGTCGTCGAATTCATCGGAGAGAACCCCGTCCTCAACGAGGCGCGCGAAGCCATCAACAACCTGCCCGGCGGCAACGAGATAGGCGTCGACGAAGAGGACCGCAGCTGGGAGGCGAGCAACTGGTCGAATCCCGACGAACAAGACACCCTCGGCGCCGAAGCCGGCGGCAGAAAGCCGGGCGTCTCCTACGGCCCCATCCCCGGCACCGGCGGCGGCGCGGGCGAAGACGTCAACGAACAAATATTCGGCCAGGCGTCGTCGGCGAGCCTCGAGGGCCAAGACATCGACTTCAGGCTCCACCCAGAATACGGCGGCGACATCGAGATATCCCAGGAGGGAGACGAGGTCCGCCGCCCCGCCGACTTCGCGTTCCCCGACGTCGCCTCGCTTGAGGAGTGCGCGGAATGCATCGTCGGCCCCGAGCACTATGAAATCGTCCGACGCTACTTTGAAAAACTCGCAGAGGAACAATAAATGAAATCCGGAACCAGCATATGGGAGAGCGCAGAACCCCGCACCGAGCCGCCGAAGAAGGACTTGGGCGAAGTATACGACAGCATCGACACCCTCTACAAGAGCGTCGTCGACGAGGTCGGCAAGGTCGTCGTCGGCCAGCGCGACGTCCTCGAACAGGTCCTCATCGCCATCTTCTGCGACAACCACGCGTTGCTTGAGGGCTTTCCCGGCCTCGGCAAGACCCTCATGGTCCGCACGCTCTCCCGGGCCATGAACCTCGGCTACCGGCGCATCCAGTGCACCCCCGACCTGATGCCGAGCGACATCACGGGCACCTACATCGTAGAAGAGGACGCCACCGGCCGCAAGAAGTTCCGCTTCGAAAAAGGCCCCGTCTTCACCAACCTCCTGCTCGCCGACGAGATCAACCGCGCCACCCCGAAATCGCAGAGCGCGCTGCTCGAATCCATGCAGGAGCGCCAGGTCACCATGGGGCAGGAGACCCACCTCCTCGAAAGGCCCTTCCTCGTCCTCGCCACCCAAAACCCCCTCGAGATGGAAGGCACCTATCCGCTCCCAGAGGCCCAAGTCGACCGATTCCTACTAAAGATCATCGTCGACTACCCCGAGCTCGAAGACGAAAAGGAGATCATGGACCGCTACACCACGGAAGTCGTCCCCACAGTCAACCGCGTCATCGAAAAAGACACCATCCTCGCCATCCAGGAACTCACCCGCAAGATGCCCATCGCCGGCGACATCCGCGACTACGCGCTCCGCATCGTCGCCGCCACCCGCCCAGCCGAAAAGAAAAGCCCGGCCGCCCACCACCTCGACTTCGGGGCGAGCCCCCGCGCATCCATCGGCCTCGTCCTCGGCGCCAAGGCCCGCGCCCTCGTCAACGGCCGAAACTACGTCAGCAAAAAAGACATCGAGGCCATGGCGTATCCCGTCCTGCGCCACCGCATCATCCTCAACTTCGAAAGCGAGCGCAAGGGCATGGTCACCGACGACGTCATCGAAGAGATACTCGCCGAGGTGTAGCACGGGTGGCCATCGACCCCGCCTTCCTCGACCAGCTCAAAGAGCTGAAATTCGTGTTGCGCCGCCGCGTCAAGAGCCTCTACGCCGGCGGCCGCGCCTCGCTGCAGCAGGGCCGCGGCCTGGAGATAATAGACTACACCCTCTACTTCCCCGGCGACGACTTCCGCCTCGTCGACTGGCGCCTCTACGGGCGCACCGAAAAGCTCTACATCAAACGCTTCGAAGAGGAACGCGACCTCGAGACCCACGTCCTCCTCGACGCGAGCGCCAGCATGGGCTTCAAGACGCCCGCCGCCAGCATGGCCAAGTTCGACTACGCGGGCTCCATGGCCCTCGGCTTCGCCTACCTCGCCTCCATGAACAACGAAAAGTTCGCCCTCGGCCTCTACGCCACCGAACTGCGCGACGTCATGCAGCCCCTGCGCGGCAAGCACAACCTCTTTCGCGCCATCGACCTCCTCAACCGCACCAAGATGCGCGGCGAGACCGACCTCGCAGTCTCCGCCGCCCACTACACCAAGATGATAAAAAGCAAGGCATTCACCGTCGTCATCAGCGACTTCCTCGAGCCCATCGAATCCGTCCGAGAGGGACTCTACCGGCTCGCCAAGCACTCCATGGAGCTCGTCATCGTCCAAGTCCTCGACCCCGGCGAGATATCCTTTCGGTGGAGCCAGGACGTCAAGTTCCGCGACCTCGAGACCAACCAGGTCAAGCCCACCTACCTGAGCCCCGGCTACAAGAAGGCCTACGAGGCCCGCTTCGCCGACCACACCCGCGCTCTCAAGGAGATAGCCCACGACCTCGACGTCGACTTCATATCCATCACCACCGACCGCCCCATCCTCGAGTCCTTCGTCGACCTCATCGGAGGGATGCAGCGCCATGCCTGACGTCCTCGGCGCCGAGCTCGCCAACCACTTCGCCAACCCCCTCGCCTTCTGGGGCCTGCTCACGCTCATCCCCATCATCATCCTCTACCTCCTGCGGCCCAAGCCCCGCGTCGTCGCCATCCCCTCGCTCATGTTCGTCAAGAAGATCGAGAAGTCCCGCCGCCTGCAAAGCTTCTTCAACCGCCTCGTCCGCGACCCCCTCCTCCTCCTGCAGCTCCTGATGCTCATCCTTTTGACCCTCGCCCTCGCCGGCCCCCAGGCCACAAGCTGGGAACGACAAAACCCCGTCGAAGACGTCGTCATAGTCATCGACGCCTCGGCGAGCATGCAGGCGCGAGAAGACGGCGGCACCCGCTTCGAGGAAGCGCTCGACATCGCCGGAGAGATAGCCTCCCGCCTCGACGAAGACGACACCGCCGCCGTCGTTCTCGCCGAATCCATCCCCATCACCGTCGTCCCCCCCGCCACGCCCGCCGTCGTCCTCGCCCGCCTGCCCCGCATCAATGCCGCCGACACCCCCACC
>CAYUFO010000012.1:0-15613 GCA_964443985.1 uncultured archaeon
ACTAACACTCGGTTCCAATATCGCTTTGAATTTTTCTTTGAATTGTTCTTCTATAAGCTGCATTATCAGGTCGCGCTGGGTCTGTTCCTTAACTTCTATCTCAGTGATTTCGGGAGTTGATGTAGGGATTAGACTGCGTTTACAGGTGCGGCAGTAGAGCCTGTCAAATGAGTTGAGGGTTTGGCACCAGTGGCATTTCTTTGGCATGGAGGAGGGTTCGACAAGATAATCCTCTTTGTCATCATTTACCAGCCCTAGAGCCTTCATGTAGTGGCGATTGGTTCTTTCCTCTGACGTATTTACGTACCTTGCTTTTTGTCGTGAGCCAGGCACCCAACCGTACCTCTGTTCTAGCTCGGAATCTGTGAGGTAGCTTGAGGCCAAGGTTGCTGATGAGCGTCGGAAATTCTGGGGATTCACGGGCTTAGATATGTCCGCGAGCTTCCCAATGTCCAATAGCCTCCGTCGTACAGCCGAATAATTTAAGCGCTTGTGGTACTGGAAGTCTATCCATAGTGGGGCGGATGGGTTGTCTTTTTGGGGGTGGTCGTCTAGCCACTCAATCAATGCCGGCCCCGAAAGCCCCAGTATTGGATTTCTGATGCGGGTTTTCGACTTGCGGAGGTTTAATTCCACGGCTCGGCCGTCGTCCAGCACCCTTACATCATCAATATTGAGTGTTAAGGCTTCCTCGATGCGAACACCTGACTCGAACAGTACTTGGATCAGGGAGCGATCTCTGCTGTTTCCTGACGTCTTGGAAAGCGTGAGGATGTCTTCCTCCCAGGTGAGCAGATCCCGCTGTCTGAGTGGCTTGGGAGGTGGATTAGGGCACACTATACCCTTGATGACGGCCGGAAAATCGTCTTCGGTAAGCCATTTATAGAAGGACTTTATGATGACGATATAGTCTCGATAGGTGCCTAGCGTGATGGTCTTCGTGCCTCCCCGCTCCTCAAAATAGTCTTTCCCCTTGCTGTCGGTTCTTTTGTAGAGGTAGACGACTTTTCGTTGCCTCAAGCGAGATGCGAGGTCTTTGATGTCCTTGTTGGATGCCTTGCTGAAGTCTTTGCCCAGTTCTTCGCGGATTATCCGAAGGCAGCGATAGAGTTTTTCTTTGCGCCCATCGCTTAACTCCCCCTTCTCGGTGATTCTGTTGGCAAAGTCAACGACGAGCTTCTTGTCCTTCTCGGATATCTTTTCGGATTTTTTCAGACGCAAGAGCGAGGCTTCAAGTTTTCCCCTACGGTCGTGTACGTCTGCTATTTCAGGTTGTTCGCTCATGTGGCCCTCCACCTTACGGGAGAGCCCGAGGAAGCCAGCGTTTAGTATCGGGGGTTTTGGACATAAAAATCAACGTCCAATACCCGCCGAATTACACGTAAGCGCTTTTACGCAGAGGAAAGCGCCCCGGCCGGAATTCGAATCCGGGTCCCCAACTCGACAGGCTGGGATGATAGGCCGCTACACTACCGGGGCATTTGGTTGTGTTTTTTTTTCTGGTGTACTCGACGCGCAGCGTCGATGTACGCCCTGATGGTCAACCTTCCCTAAAGACTTTTTGTCTTTGGGCGCAACGTTCTTTCAGAACGTTAGCGTCTGAAGGTTGGTCGCTACACTACCGGGGCATAGCGTGGTTTTTTTGAATGGAATAATTGGACGGATGGGCATATAAATGCTGTGCTAATAAAACTGTGGTTCCCCAATGATAGTATGGCTGAGAAGGTTGTGGATTCGGGTCGTCGTGAGTTTCTTTTGCGGACGGGTCCTGCCGTCATTGCGTCTTCGATGATGCCTTCGGTGTTGGCGGCGGGGGAGGCGTCTTCTCGGTTGCCGGCGGCGTCGGAGTTGTTTTCGGGTACGCGGGAGGCGTTGCTTTCGGCTGGTGTGGGGGGTGTTGATGAAAAATACGTTGACGGTTTGTTGAAGAGTTCGCGGATGCCCGTGTATCCCAATTTGCGCAGGGCGTTGACGCGACCGCCTGAGCGTCTCACCTATGATGAGTATCGGAGTCCGCGGGTTGCTGCCATCGACCGCAAGATTGAGGATGGGCCGACGTTCCTTCGTAAATATGGCAAGCAGCTCGCAGCGGCCGAGAAGAAATTCGGGGTCGACCGGATGTATGTGTTGGGGTTGCTGGGGTTGGAATCCGATTACGGCCGTTATCTCGGCGACTACAATCCCGTTGGCGTGTTTGCCACGATGATCGACGCCGTGGGCGTTCCCAAATGGGAGCGGTTCGGCAAAAAGGAGGTCGTCGAGTTGGTGAAATTCTGCAAGCCCTGGGGCATCGACCCCCACACGATTCGAAGTTCGCGGGCGGGTGCGGTGACGCCGGCGCAGTTTCTGTTTTCCTCGCTCAACGACCCGCAGTTGTCGCTTTATGCCTCTGACCCGGACTTCGTTTCGGGTAAAAGGTTCCCGAATCTGTCGAGTATGGATCAAGGCATCGAGAACGCCGCCCACTACCTCAGCCGTTGGCGGGAGGACGGGGGGCCGGGCTGGCAGTTGGGTGCGAAACCCGACGAGCGGGCGGGCAACACGAACTGGCGGGCCTTGATGGCCTACAACCCCTCCAAGTACTATGGGTGGGCCATCGTCGAGATAGCCGAAGGCATCAGGGCATCGCAGAAATAACGGGCGGCCGCTCATTTTTCCTCGGATGCTTTTATAGCCGAGGGGGCAATACTTAGTATTTCCCTGGTTGGGGTGATTATTTTATGAAGTACATCGTCGTCACGGGAGGCGTTTTATCGGGCCTTGGGAAGGGCGTGACCACCGCCAGTCTCGGCCGCATCCTCAAAGACCACGGCTATTCGGTGGTGCCCATAAAAATCGACGGCTACGTCAACGTCGACCCTGGCACCATGAATCCCTACGAGCACGGGGAGGTGTTCGTCCTCGACGACGGATCGGAGACCGACCTCGACCTCGGCCACTACGAGCGGTTTCTCAACATGGATTTGACGGGGGCCAGCAACATCACGACGGGCGCCGTCTATCAGAGCGTCATCGCAAAGGAGCGCAAGGGCGAGTACCTCGGCAAGACGGTGCAGGTCATCCCGCATGTCACCGACGAGATGAAGCGTCGCATCCGGGAGTTGTCGGCCGACGTCGTCCTCATCGAGATCGGCGGCACCATCGGCGACATCGAGAACCGCGTCTTCATCGAGGCCCTCAGGCAGATGAGCCGCGACCCCGACAACGACGTCCTCTTCATCCACTTATCCTACGTTCCCCAAATCCTCACCGGCGAGCAGAAAACGAAGCCGACGCAGCACAGCGTCAAGGAACTCTTATCTCTGGGCATCCAGCCCGACATCGTCGTCGGCCGCGCCGACCAGCCCCTTGAGGAGTCCACGAAGAAGAAGATCGGCCTCTTCTGCGGCGTCAAGCCCGACCACGTCCTATCAAACCATACGGTCGAAGACATCTACCAAGTATCCCTCATGTTCACCGAACAGAATGTGGCCAACCTCGTCATCAGGGAACTCGGCCTCGAGCGCAAGCCGCCCTACACCTCCAAGTGGAAGCAGCTCGTCGAACGGATGGCGCGTCCCAGCGACGATGAGGTATCTATCTGCATCATCGGCAAATACACGGGCCTCGAGGACGCCTACATGAGCATCAAGGAATCCTTCAAGCACGCCGGCGCCCACTGTAACTGCCGCGTCAACGTGACGTGGGTGGAGTCCGACGACATCGGCCAGCACGACCTCGAACAATTCGACGGACTCCTCGTCCCCGGAGGCTTCGGGGGCCGCGGCGTCGAGGGCAAGATAGCCGCCGTCAAATACGCCCGCGAGAACGGCGTTCCCTTCCTGGGCATCTGCTACGGCCTGCAGATGGCGGTCATCGAGTACGCCCGCCACCTGTGCGGGCTTGCGAAGGCCAACACCACGGAGGCCGACCCCGACACACCGCACCCCGTCATCGACCTCATCCCCGAGCAGAAGAGCATCGACGAAATGGGGGCGACGATGCGGCTGGGCGCCTATCCGTGCGCCATCAAGAAGGGCACACTCGCCCACAGGCTCTACAAGGCCGAAGAGATAAGCGAGCGCCACCGCCACCGCTGGGAGGTCAACCCCGACTACATCGGAGCGCTCGAAGAAAAGGGCCTCGTCTTCTCGGGCAGCTATCCCAAGCGCAACCTCATGGAGATATGCGAGCTCCCCGGCCATCCCTACTTCATCGCCTGCCAGTTCCACCCCGAATTCAAAAGCAGGCTCGAGAATCCCTCGCCCCTCTTCTACGGCCTCGTCAGGGCGGCGCTCGACCGCGTCTCCCGCGGCGATTAACATTTTCTACGATTGACGATGCGTATCGGACTCTTCGCATGGGAAAGCCAAAACACCCTCGAAGTCGGCGGCGTCGCCGTCGTCGTCACCCAGCTCGCCGAAGCCCTGGCTCGAAAAGGCCACGACGTCCATGTCTTCACCCGCCACGTCCCCGGACGCATCGAACATGAAGTCATCAAAGGCGTCCACGAGCACCGCTGCGCGAGCCCTTCCTGCGACGACGACATCGAATACATGGACCACCTCGGCGACGCCATGGTCGGCGCCTTCCACCGCGCAGAACAGGAGTACGGGAGGTTCGACGTCGTCCACGGCCACGACTGGCACGTCGTCAACGCCATGTGCAACCTCAAGCACAACAAGGGATACGAGTTCATCTGGAGCTGCCACTCCACGGAATGGGGCAGAAACGGCAACGCCGCCGGCGACAGCTGGTGGTACGGGCGCATCAGCCACCGCGAGTGGCTCGGCGGCTTCGAATCCAAGCTCGCCACGACGGTGAGCTGGACGATGCGCGCCGAGATAATGAACCTCTACCAGATGCCCGAAGAAAAGCTCGAAGTCATCTACAACGGCATCGACCCGCATGAATTCGACCACGTCGACTACGACCCCGGCCCCGTCAAGCAGGGCATCGGCATCCATCCGCTGGCGCCCGTCGTCCTCTTCGTGGGGCGCATGGCCCACCAGAAGGGCCCCGACCTGCTCTTGGAGGCCGTCCCCCACGTGTTGCGGCGCCGCTACGACGTCCACTTCGTCTACTGCGGCGGCGGTGCGGGCATGATCGACCACATCCGCGGGCGCGCCGACTACCTCGGCGTCGGCCACCACGTCCACGTCCTCGGGCGCGTCCCCGACGACGTCATGGAGATGTGGATGAAGAACTGCGACGTCGTTGCCATCCCCAGCAGAAACGAGCCCTTCGGCATCGTATGCCTCGAGGCGTGGGCGGCGGGCAAGCCCGTCGTCCTCACCGACGTCGGCGGCATGAGCGAGATAGTGGAGAACTTCGAGACCGGCATCAAGGTCACCCACGACCCCGAATCCATCGCATGGGGCATCAACTACATGCTCGGCGACGACGGCACCTTCGTCAAGATGATGGGTGCCAAGGTCAAAGAGCGTGTCAAGGACTTCAGCTGGGATGCCATCGCCGACCAATACGTCGACCTCTACGAACGCTTCCTTGCGGGAGAGGAGACCAATCACCCGGTAAAAACGCCAAGGAAGAACAATTGCGAGAAATCCGTCCGAAAGAAAAAATGACCCCCGACGAATCCTCCACATTGCTGTATGCCAACCTCGGCGACCTGCCCCTGCACGCCCGCGGCAAGGTCCGCGACACCTACGACTTAGGCGACCGCCTGTTCATGGTGGCTTCAGACAGAATCTCGACCTACGACTCGGTGCACCCCACTCCCATCCCCGACAAGGGGCGCGTCCTCACCCAGCTTTCGCTTTTCTGGTTCGACAAGCTATCTGGCATAGTCGACAACCACCTCATCTCGGCAGACGTCGCCGACTTCCCCGACGAGGCGAAGGCGAAGTCGTCCGACTACGCGGGCCGGAGCATGGTCGTGACGAAATCGAAGGTCATCCCCCTCGAATGCGTCGTCAGGGGCTACCTCTCCGGGTCCGGCTGGAAGAGCTACCAGCGCGACGGCACCGTCTGCGACATCACGCTGCCTGCGGGCCTCGTCGAATCCGACAAGCTCCCTGAACCCCTGTTCACGCCGTCGACGAAGGCCGAGACCGGCCACGACGAGAACATCGGCTACGGTGAGGCCGAGGAACTCGTGGGCGCCGACGTCGCCGCCAAGCTTAAGGACTACTCCCTCGCCCTCTACCAGACGGCCGCAGACTATGCTGCGAAAAAGGGCATCATCATCGCCGACACGAAGTTCGAGTTCGGCTATGACAACGAGGGTGCCATCATCCTCGTCGACGAGGTATTGACGCCCGACTCAAGCCGCTTCTGGCCTGCCGAAAGCTACGAGCCCGGCCGCTCGCAGCCCAGCTTCGACAAGCAGTACGTCCGCGACTACGCAACCAAGAGCGGCTGGGACAAGGAGCCTCCCGCGCCAAAGCTCCCCTCCGACGTCGTCGCAGGCACCACGGCCCGCTACCGGGAGGCCCACGAAAAGATTACTGGCCACCCGCTCTCCTGAGAGACGCTATCTCATCGTGTCGGCTCCCCATACTTTTTTATAGTCGAAACGTCACTATCTTATCCCAGGGAAGCGTTCTCTTCTTCTCTGAGCCGATAGGGGTGGCAGCCATGAAAGCAGTGATACTCGCGGGAGGGTTAGGCACCCGTCTCCGTCCGCTCACCTTCAGCAGGCCCAAGCCCATGATCCCGCTTCTCAACGAGCCCGTCACCCAGCACATCCTCTCGTATCTGAAAAAACACGGCGTCGACGACATCGTCATCACCACCAACTACCTTCGCGAGCACCTAGAGCGGCACTTCGGCACCGGCGAAGCGCAGGGGCTCACCCTCCACTACCCCGTCGAGGAGACGCCCTTGGGGACGGCCGGCTGCGTCAAAAACATCGCCGACCAGCTCACCGACACATTCGTCGTCATCCAGGGCGACAACATCACCGACATCGACCTCACCAAGGTCATCGCCTACCACCGCAAGAAGGGCGCCCAGGCGACCGTCGCGCTCCTGCCCGTCGAGGACACGAGCCAGTTCGGCATAGCAGAAGTCGCCGACGACGGCCGCATCAAGCAGTTTTTGGAAAAGCCCGGCAAAGAGGAATCCTTCTCCAACCTCGCCAACGTCGGCGTCTACGTCCTCGAGCCCGACGTCCTCGACTACGTCCCCGCCAACGCGTTCTTCGACTTCAGCCGCGACCTCTTTCCCGCCCTCGTCGAAGAAGAGGCCATCTACGGATACCATGCCAGCGGATTCTGGGTCGACGTCGGCCAGCCTGCAGGCTACACCGTCGCCCGCGACTGGCTCATGGGCCGGCTTGAGACCCGCATCAGCGAATCAGCGACCGTCACCCCCGACTTCGAGGGGCCCCTCGTCGTCGGCGACGGCTCCACCATCGCCGCCGGCGTCAGGATACATGGCCCCGTCGTCGTCGGCAGAAACGTCACCGTCGAGGCCGGCGCCGTCCTCGGACCCAACACCGTCGTCGGCGACTCGGTGACCGTCAAGGCCGACGCCCGCCTGCACGGATCGGTCGTCTTCGACCGCAACGCCATCGGCGTCGACTCGAATCTCGCCGACTGCATCATCGCCGAGGCCGGCCAGGTCGGGGCGTCAAGCCGCATCGGCTTCAACGTCGTCGTCGGTCACGACGTCGCCCTCGGCCAGCGGGTGTCGGTC
The DNA here is from genome assembly GCA_964443985.1 of uncultured archaeon. GTDB lineage: Archaea > Altiarchaeota > Altiarchaeia > IMC4 > JBDREA01 > JBDREA01. The sequence continues at coordinate 7,642 of CAYUFO010000012.1, forward strand.
GTCAACGACAGCCGCATCTGGCCCGGGCAGACCCTCTCAGACAACGCCGTCGTCAACGGCACGCTCAGGAAGTTCATCCAGCTTCACGATGTCCGAAGGGACCCCGAGTGGAGCCTTCGGACCGTGTCGCCCGAGGAGGCCTTCTACTTCAACCTCACCCATCAGAACAACGTCCTCTACACGGGGTTCAAGGCCAAGAACCTCGAGCAGTTCAGCCACATCCTCGAGCGCGTCGACGCGTCGTCGATCATCTACCACATGCGCGAGCAGCAGAACGACTTCCGCGACTGGCTTGCCGCCGTCATCAGCGACCCCGCCCTCGCCCAGCTCTTCGAGCAGGTCAAGGGCCGCCAGCTTGCGGGGGAAGCGCTCAGGGGGACGCTCGTCAACCAGACCAAGCTGCGCGTCAAGAACCTCACCCGCTACCTCGACACGAAGAAGGCGTATCTCTAGTATCTCGACCCGATGCCGTTCGAAGGCGTATCGTCTACTTTTCCCTCTTCCCGCTCTTGACGGACTTCGTGTTCCCGGGTGCTTTTTTCGTCTTCCCGGTATCGGTCGGCCGTCTGCCGAGGTGCTTTTCCAGTAGCAGGCGCTCGCGCAGGTCGGCGAGGATGGACAGGTAGTTGATGGCGGCATCATAGGGGGTGCCGTGATGGCTGAAGTAGGTGTGGACGTCGCCGTCGCCCCAGCCCTTCGTGCACATGTAGTAGTAGTGGTCGCTTATGAGCAGGCTGCGCCACGTCTTCAGGTAGTCTGGGTTGCCCGATTCCTTGACGAGCTCTTCCATGCCCTTGACGCGGTTGAAGCACAGGTGCTGCATGTGGTTGCCGAGCCAGGCGCTGAGGTCGCGTTCGAGGTCGGCCCAGCTCACCGTCTGATACCAGGGAACGTTGAGCTCGCCCTTGGCGTGGTAGTCGGCGACGGTCTCGCTGGGCGTCTTAAACGACAGATGCTCCCAGTCGAGGACCTTGTAGGGGAACGCGCGCAAAAACCAGAAGATGCCGGTGTCCTCCCAGTGGTGCTCGCCGAAGGTCTCGTAGTCCATGCAGATGTTGATGGTGTCGCCGGGGGTCCCCGAAAGCCAGGCGGCGTAGCGTTCGGCGTCAAGCGGCCACTCGCTCCACCATTTCGCCGAGAAGCGGTAGCCGACGTCGTCGCTGAGCTTGTAGTTGCGAAGGAGCGTCTTGATGTTTTTGGTGCCGTGCGGCTGGTAGAGGTAGTTGGGGCTCTTCCAGCCCTCGAGGAGCCATTCGATGCCTTCGGTGAAGATGCCTGCGAAGCCCTCCTCTTCGGCGACCTTGGCGATGTCGTTGTGGTAGAGGAGCTCCGTGTTGCGGAACACGTTCGTCTTGTAGCCGAGGACATCCTTCATGAGCTCCCGGTGGGCGCGAATCTGCTCGCGGAACTCGGTCTTGTCCTCGAAGAGGCCGGACAGCGAGTGATAGTAGGTCTCGCCGAGGAACTCACAGCACCCCGACTCGGCGAGCTGCCTGAACTTCTCGAGGAGGTCCTTGTCCCACTTCTCGCACTGCTCGACCCAGGCGCCCGTCAGAGAATAGGAGAGCTTGAACTGCCGCTTCTCCCCTCTGAGGTTGTCGACGTGCTCGAGCATGATGTCGGTTGCGGGGTGATAGCATTTGCCTGCGACCTTGTGGAACGTCCACTCGTTGAGGGGCTCGTCGAAGTAGAGGTCGAAGAGCTTGCCGCGGTAGTCGCGGTGCTCCTCGGGCCAAAACCACTTCAGCCGGTAGGGCTGATGCACTTGAAAGTAGAGGCAAATCGATGTCACAACATGTACCCCCCGAAATAGACGGTATGGGTCAAAATAATAACGCTAACCCTTTAAAAATGAGGGGAGATCGACAATCGCCGCCCGCTGCTGCTTTTTCGAGTCCCGGTCGCGGACGGTCACGGCGTCGTCGTCGAGGCTGTCGTAGTCGACGGTGAGGCAGCGTGGAATGCCTATCTCGTCGGCGCGTGCGTAGCGCTTGCCGATGCTTCCCGCCTCGTCGTAGAAGGTATAGGTGCCCGCCTCCCGCAGCGCCGCCGCCACTTCCTGCGCCTTCTCGGCGATGCCGTCCTTTTTCACCAGCGGATAGACGGCGGCATCGTAGGGTGCCACTTCGGCGGGAAAGGCGAACCACGTCCGCCGGTCCTTGCCCTCGCCCTCTTCGCGGTAGCAGGATTCGAGGGCGCAGTAGAAGGGGCGGTCGATGCCGTAGGCGACCTCGAGGACGTGGGGGACGAACTTGCGGCCGGCAAAGGAGACCTCCATGCTCTGCTTTGAGAGCTTTTGGTGCTGGCAGAGGTCGTAGTCGGTCCGGTCTGAGATGCCCACCATCTCTATCCTGCCGTAGCCCTCCGAGAGGAATTCGACGTCCCAGGTGTCCTCCGAGTAGAAGGCGCGCTCGTCGTCTCGGTGCTGGCGCAGCCGAAGCCGTTTCTCATCGATGCCCATGGCGCAGAACGCCTTGAGGGCGACGCCGAGGTGGAAGCCGATGAGCTCAGACGACATGTGGCCGTCTTGGACGGCCGTGCCGATGGAGAGCGTTTCCTCCCCCCCCGACTTGAGCTCCATGGGGAGCTCGATGTCCGCCACCTCGCCGAGCCTTTCCGCGGACTTGTCCTCGGGATCGATGAAGTACTGGATCTCTGCCTGGTTGAACTCGCGAAGCCTGATGATGCCCTGGCGCGGGCTTATCTCGTTTCGGAAGCTGTGGCCTATCTGGACGACGCCGAAGGGAAGCCTGCGGCGGGCCGCCGACTCCCACAACCGCCTGAAGGGCAGATACGTCGTCTGGGCGGTCTCGGGGCGCAGGTAGCCCCGCTGCCGCTGTTTGCCGGCGCCTATCTCGGTAGCGAACATGAGGTTGTAGGCATAGGGTTCGCCGAACGCGGTGCTCTTGCATTTCAGGCAGGAGAATTTTCCAGAGTCGACCAACTCGGTCATGCGGGAGACATCGGCGGCGTGGGCGGCCTCATCTGGCGCCTGCTCTTCGACGAGCGATTCGAGCTTGTAGCTCTCCCCGCACCTGGCGCATTCGACGAGGAGGTCGGTGAACGAGGACACGTGGCCCGAGGCTATCCAGACCTGCTCGGGGGTCACCGTCGGGCACTCGACCTCGAAGCAGCCCCCCTCGACGACATAGGCGCGCCGTATGACGTCCTCGATGTTCTTTTTGATGCGCACCCCCACGGGACCGTAGTCGTAGAACCCCGAGACCCCCCCGTAGATCTCGAAGCTGGGGAACAGGATGCCCCGCCTTCTGGCGACCTCCATGATGGCTTGGTCCATGCTCACGCTCACTGCTCCTTTTCGAGCTCGCTTCGCTCCCGGCGCAGGATGGCCTCCAATTCCTCCTTGACGCGCTGCTCGGTCTCCTCCTGCTTTTTTATCTCCCACTCATCCTCTTCCTGCATCTTGACGCGGCGCTCCTCCTGCTCGCGCTCGAAGGCCTCCTCCTCGATGTCCTTGCGCTTCTTGTAGATGAAGCCGATGACGACGAAGCCGACGACGACGATGCCGCCGATGAGGAGCTGCTGGTTCCTGCGCTCGCGCTCGCGGGCGTCGAGGACGGCCCGGCTTTCCTCGATGAGGGTCGTTGCGCCCTGGATTCCGATGCTCATGTTTATCTCCTGGTAGCGCTCGCGAGCCCGGGCGGCGAGCTCGACGGTCCGCTGGTAGTCGCCTGCCTCATAGGCCTGTTGGGCCTGGTCGTAGATGGCGTCGGCGTCCTCGCGCACCGCCATGCCCGCATACACCTCCTCCTTGAAGGCGTCGACCTCCGAAGACAGGTTCTTGTGCCAGATCTCCTCGTAGATGGCCTTGGACTCTTCTGCCTTGAGCAATGCGTTCTGGAATTCCGCCCGCTCGTAGAACCCCCGGGCATCCTCGAAGAGGGCGTCCGCCCGCTGTTTTTCCTCCACCCGCCGGTTGATTTCCGTGATGAGGTCCTCGACCTTCGCAACGCACACGAAATCGTCTATCTGAGAGCACATGCTGCGCGCCTTCTGGGCGTAGGTGGTGGCAAGGCGATACTTCGTCAATAAGAGCTGCTTTTGAGCCTCGAGGTAGGCGTCGTCGGCCTGCGCCTTGATGACCTCGCGGCCGCATTCCTCCTGTATCTGGTTCAACAGCTGATTGCAGGCGGTTATGAATCCCTGGTAAAATTCATGGAGCCTCTCCCGCTCCCGTTTGTCGCTGACAAGCGATGCATCCCGATACAGGTCCATGTAGATGTCTCTGGCCTCGACGACCCAGTACGTGGCGTTCTGGCAGTCGCCTCGGATGAAATAGTCCTCGGCGTCCTGACGGAACAGATCCGCCTTCTGCAGCCGCTCGTTGATGGTCTGGCCCTCCTCGAGCGCGATGCGGCGCATGAGGCGCTCCGCCTTGTCTATGCCCTGGGCGTCCCGCAGCCGCTTGTATATCTCAAGCGACTTCGCGGCCGGCACCTTCGCCCGTTCGAGGTCTCCTGCGACAAAGAGGTCGTTGGCGTTGTCGTAGAGGACGCCGGCGTTGTTCCTCAATTCGACAATCCGCGCCTGCGCAGACGCGATGAGCTCGTCGGCGTTGTCGCGGCCAGTCTGGTAGGGCACCTTCGCATACAGCGCCGAAGCGTTCTTCGCATACTCCCTCGCAAGGAAATAATCCTCGTTGAGGTAGTAGTCCTTGGCCATGCGGTAGGCCAGGTCGGCCTGTTCCTTGAGGTCTCCCCTGAGCTTGTTGATGGCATCGTTGGCCGAGTCGATGAGGTCTTGGGCCTTGTAGGCATCGGAGGTCCGCTCCAGTTCCTGGTAGATTGCAAGGGCCCGTTGCGCCCGGTCCATGCAGTCCACGTACTGTCCTGTGAGATAATGGTCCCCTGCGATGGCGTAGTAGGCGTCGGCCAGCCGGAGGGGGCTATACTGGCTTTCGATGGCGTCGATGAGGCTGTCGGCCGTCTGAACGCCCGCCTGGTCGTCGGCTTCCTCGAAGGCGTCCCTGGCGAGCCACGCGAACCGCAACGCCTCCAAGTAGTCCTCGGAGACATAGTAGGCGTCGGCGGTGTTGTAATACTCTTGGGGCGTGTAGGGGGCCTGCGCGGCTATCGCGCCGGGGAGGGCCAGGCAGAGCAGACCGATAACACAGGAAACGATTGTACGGTGTTTCATGGCTCATTCATTGAGTATCTCGTCCCACTCGCTCTCCTCGAGACCGACCTCCCTAAATCCTCCTTCTTGCGCTCCGGTGTCGGGGGCAGCCCGTCCGCGCATCCGCTTGCCGAGGAGGGCCAGCACAATCAATAGGCCCACACCCCCCACGGCATAGAGCACGAGCGTGTTATCGACGGGAGACAGCGTCGTCGTCTGCGTCTGGTTCACGGGGAGTGTCGACACCGGCGTGGGCGCCTGCTTCAGGCATTCATCGATGCGAAGCTGGAGCAATTCGGCCTTTAAAATGCTCTCCGAATCACCCATCTCCACGAATATCTGCATGGCCTGGTTGTTGTATTCCAGCGCCTTCTTGCAGTTGCCCTCGATGAAAATCTCCTGGGCGCGCTCGAAGTAGGCGTCGGCCTCCTGGCGACGTTCGAAGTCTATCTTCTCGTCTATCTGGGTCTCGAGCCTCTCGCATTCGCGCAAACCCTGGACGTCACCGAGCTCAGCATAGAGCTTCTTGGCCTGATTGAGGTTCGAGATGGCGGCCTCGAAATTGGATCTGGTGAAATTCCCCTGCGCCCGGCGGAAGGCTGCTTCGGCCATGCCGAGCTTGACATAGGTCTTGTTCAGCTCGTAGACGTTCAGGTTCTTCCAGCTCGTGGCGACGACCACGTCCATGAACTGGTTGTCGTCGAGGTCGTAGGCCCGAGCGGAGAACACCGGCTCACGGACGTCGAAGGTCCACTCGAACGCACCGCGTATGTCATACACGAAGAGACGCTTGTCTGTGGAGGCGCCGAGTATCTCCCGCGTGTCATCGAAGTCGATGTCGGCGACGTCGAGGCTTGTGATGCTGCCGCGCGCGACCTTCAGCTTCCTCCACGAGATGAGGCCTGTATGGTCTATGAGGTAAAGGTTCCCCGCCTCGGTCCCCACGAGGATCTCCTGGGCCTCGTCGGAGTCGAAATTGTCGACGAGATGAGCGGTGATTTTCTCCCCGAGCGCGTACCTCCACTTGCTTATGAGAAAAAATATTTTTGTCGTCTGCCCTGTCGCAGGCTTCACTTTTTCGATGCCGACGTTGTGGATGACATTGTCCTCGGTGATGACATACACCTCATGCCCGAAGCCCGGGCTCACGTCCGCTACCGTAACCGAAACGATGGCATCCCCCAGCGTAAGATTGCCGAGAAGCACCCCATCGTCCGAAAGGACATAGACCTGGTCGGCTCCCACGACCACTTCGACGTCGTCTTCCATGTCAAGGCTTCCCGCGCCGACCGCCCGCACGTCGGATTCGACAAGATAGTCCCACGCCGTCTTTCCATACTTGTCAAAGAGGAACACCTGCAGCGAGGATCCCCCGATGATGTCGGGGAATTTGTCCCCGTCGACGTCGGCGACGGCCAGGCACGTGATCATGCGCGTCGAATGGGAGCGCTCCTCGAGGTCTCCGCCCTCGCTGAGCACGTAGACGGTCCCCCGCTGGATGTTGTTGGCCATGCCTCCCGAGCTCAGGATGACTTCAAGGGTCTCGTCGTTGTCCAGGTCGCCGACATAGCTCGTCCGAAGCTGTTCCTGGGTGCCCTGCTTCCACCAGAGGGTGCCGTCGTCGCGAAACACCTGCACGCCGTTGTTGCGGGCGACGCCGCCTATGGTCTGGCTGCCCGCCGACACCAAAAGCACCTCGCCGAACCCGTCCGCGTCGATGTCTTCGACGTAGAGGTCGTTTATCTGGCTTGAGGCCTCAAGCTGGCCGCCGAGGTTCACCCGCCACTTCAACTGGAGAATCCCTTCGGTTTCAAACGCATCAACCTGTGGGGCCAAAAGCAATGCACACGCCATCAAAGCGGCCAAGGATAGGGCGACGCACCTCATTTCACATCTCAGATACTGGTCTTACCAATAATTGTCGTAGCCATTAATAAAGGTCGATTTATAGCCCTCCAGACATAATATCCCTCCAATGGAAGGACTGCATCCCGAGGAACTGTATCGAGCCCACAAGGAGGAGGTCGAGGAAATCGAGCGGCTTGCGAGAGCCCATGGGCTGCCGCTGGAGGACGTGCTTTCCGTCGTCGAGCGCCTCGCCCTCGAATCCACTCCTCCCCGCTACGTGCTCGAGGTCCTCAGGGACCCCCACCTCGAAGAGCAGCTCACCATCCGTTCGAAGACTCAAAGGTAGCTCCCATGTCCCCCCCCGCGACCGTCACGCGCCAGCCCCGCCCGCACGCACCAGACGAAAGGGTTCGGCAGGCCCCGCCAAAGGGCGACCTGCAGAAGGCGCTCGCCGGCGTCGAGACGCCCGCCGAGCATCCCCACCACGACGACCTCACCCGCATCCCCCACGACTACGTCGACCTCTTCACGCCCATCCTGGCTAAACACGACCTCCAGGTCGAACGCATCAAGAATGCGTGGCTTGAGGGCGTCGCCGGGGAACGCGAATCCCAAGAGCTATCCGAGCTCCTCGCCGAAGAGGAGGAAGTCAAGTCATGGATGAAGAAGGCCCAGGAGGGCGTCGGCAAGGATGCCCTTCTCGCCGAGATGCGGGGGGAGCGACTCCAAGAATCTCCTTCCGCGTCCCCGCAAACCAAGCCTCGGCAAAAAACAGCCGAAGAGTCTAAACGAGACGAACTACTCTCCCCCGTGCGGACCTTGCTCTCCCAGGCCAAAACGGCCCGCCGCGAGGGCGACACTCAGCGCGAAGAAGAGCTCAAGGGAAGGATCACCGAAGCCGTCGGCGTCCTCGCCAAGGCGGGCGTCACCATCGACCTCGCCTCCCTTGCCCGAGAGATATCTCATCCAGAATCTCAAAGGCCAACGC
>CAYUFO010000013.1:0-14198 GCA_964443985.1 uncultured archaeon
CCGACCCACTACGATGAATCCCCCCCGCACCCCGCTCCCCAGCTTCTGCCTGACCGGCGACATCGACTACGACCTCGAAGACAGATTCACCCTTGATGCCCTCATCGCCGTGCTCGAAGCCCATGCCACCCCGATGACCTTCCCCACCACCGCAAGCGTCGTGGCCGCCTATCCCGAACGCGTGAAGGTCATCCTTGAAGCGGGGCATGAGATCGCCGGCCACGGCGACGTCCATGAGCGCTTCACCGGCTCATTCGACGACCAGGTCCGGCGATTCAAAGCCATGCAGAAGGTCATACACGACGCCGTCGGCGTCACTGTCCAAGGCTTTCGATGCCCCTGGCTTGCCACCAACGCCGCCACGAGAGCGGCTGCCAGCCACTGCGGGCTTCGCTACTCAAGCAACCTCCTCAGAAAAGACCAGCTGCACGCCCTGCCACTCATCGGGTTCTCGGCGTATCGCCTGCCAGCGTTCTCCCCCCTCCACGCGCTCCTACGGCTCGGCGCCCGCATCCGGTCGCATGCCCCGCCCCGCGCCATCGCCATGGACGGCCTTGTGGAACTGCCCATCACCGGTCCCGACGACCATCACCTCATCCGCGCTCCTCGAGGGCCGCGCTTCACCCCAGCGGAAGCGCACCGCATCGGGGACGTCTGGATCACCGCCTACAACCGCATCCCTGAAGACGGCTTGTGCATCCTGCAGGCACACCCCGCCGTCGTCAGCCCCGACTACCTGCCCGCCCTCGAGCGGCTGCTCTCCCACCTCGCCGACCGCCATGCACCACGCATGACGCTCACCGACGCCCTCGAATCCCACGGAGGCGGGCGATGATCGGTCGCCACCTCTCCTGCGACCCCGCGCTCTCCCCCGTCAAGCGCTGGTATCTGCGGCTTTTTGGCCTTCCCAAGATAGGCTTGCGCGTTCGCTCCCGCCATGTCCTGGCGGCCATAGACTCCCTCACACCCATGCGAATCCTCGACGCCGGCTGCGGAACGGGCGTCTACGCCTTCACACTCGCCAGCGCGCACCCTGACGCAACGGTCAAGGCCATCGACATCGACGAGCGACGCATCATGCGAAACGAGGCTATCCGCGCGCGTTGCGGTTTCGCCAACCTATCATTTCAGCACGCTGACCCCGCCCGTCTTTCAGGCACCGCTCCCTTCGACCTCATCCTGTGCGTCGACGTCATCGAGCAACCCGCAGAACCCCGCGCCTTCCTCACCTCGCTGCTAGCCCTTCTTGCCGACGAGGGCACGATCATCCTCCATACCCCTTTACGCCACAGCCACCGTTCCGAACCATCAGACTACCCCCGCCGCCACACCTACACCGAAGCGGGTCTCATCTCCCTGCTCGAGGAAGCCGGCTTTGACGTACTCTGCCGGCACCGCACCCTCAGCGGCGCGATTGCGACCCTCGCCCGGCTTGACCGACGCCTTCGGCACAGCATCCTATGGCCGCTCCAACGCATCCTCTTCCCCCTCTTCCTCCCGTTTGCTCTACGCGACAAAAAGGGGGGTGGCTGCCAAGGTGACGGTTTGCTCGTCACCGCTCGCAGACGCCCTACACGCTAGGAAACGCCCTCGTCGGGGAGCTCCCATACCCCGAAATGACCATTGTCGTATATCTTGTCCTGTGAGCCAAATATCTCGGGGTTCCTGTCGGTTATGTACCAGTCGATGAGCTTGTCGCCGTAGGCTTCAAGCTGGGTGGGGTGGTCTTGGTTGACGACCATGAGGTCGCGGCCCTCGCGGGCGAGCTGGCGCACCCGCTCGATGGAGCCCGGCTCGCTGTAGAGGAACGCCGATATCTCGGCGGCCGCCTTCTTGTCGTTATAGGCGAACGAGGGATTCGCCCGGATTGTCTCAAGAAACTGCATGGCATGGTATGTCTGCGCCTGCATCCACTGCGGCTTGCCGGTGTTGGGTGTCGTCCGCGTGAGGTCGTGGTACTTTATGAAGTTGGAAAACAGGATGGAGATGAGGATGCAGGCGACGATGAAGGCGGGCACGATGTAGTGCTCAAGGTAGACGCGCGCCATCAGCTGGCGGCCCCTGAGTTTCTGCTTGGAGTAGTCGCGCCAGTCCAGCGATATCTTGAAGTCGACGACCGACTTCATGAGCTCGATGACGATGATGAGGCCGATGCCCGTCACCATGCTCAAAAACGGGAGCGTGAAGAGCGTCACGTACATACGGTAGAAGAGCAGGGGCGTCGAAAACAGCAAGATGAGGGTGACGAACAGGTACTTGAAGTCGTCGTTCACGCGCTTTAGGAGATACAGGAGCCCCACCAAGCCAAGCGGCATGAAGACGCTGTTTTTGCCGATGTAGTCGAGCGTCATGTTGGCGAACACGATGTACCACGACTCCCCGCGGAAGAGGAGCCCCGAAAAGTAGGTCTCGCGCATCGCCTCGAAGAAGCCCTGGTTGGAAAACAGGGGCACATAAAAGAGCACCAGAAACGAGCCGAAGAGCAAAGAGGGCAGCGCGAGCACGACCCCCTTTTGCAGCACGGAGGGGAAATACTCCTTGACGCGCATCAAATCGGGGTAGAAGAACGAGAAGAACTTGGCAAGGACGTACGCGATGACGATGACGTAGGCGAGCAGATACATCTGGTGGGTGAGCATGAACGACAGGAAAAGGAAGACCGCCAGCGCCAGATACCGCTTCGCGCGCTCGTTCTCGTAGCGCAGAAGGCAGTAGGTGAACAACGGAAGCAGCGCGGTCAGAAGGTGGCGTTTGGAAGCCGACCAGAACGTGAACCGGATGAACAGCGGCGAGATGGCAAAGAAGAACGCAGCCGCGAACGCCATGTACTTGTTGCCGGTGAGCTCGAGCGTCATGAGGTAGACCCCGAGGACCCCCAGGACGGCGAGCGCCAGAGGGTATAAGAAATTGACCGTCTCAATCGACACGCCCGAGAAAAGCGAGAGAATCGCGATAGTGAGCTCGACGAGGATGACGCCCGAGAACGGCGAGAGATTTTGGACGGCCTGGAAGTCCCATGTCTCGGCGCCCAGTATGGAAAACGGCCTCTCAAGGTCGACATACCAGTCGGCTTCGGCCGCCACTACGATGTCCTTGACCTCCCCGTGCGTCGTATAGGTGTCGCCGAGGAGCTCATGGGGGCTCATCGGCAGGCGGAAGGCGAGGGTGAGCACCACCAAGAGCACCATGATGGTGGCCCAGCGGTTCCGGTCGTCGTCCAGGAAGTCGCTGAGCCGCCGCCGCTTGACTCCCGCATCGCTCATGGCAACAGATATTTAGCCGGCGCCCTATTTATCTGTAGCGTGGCAAAGATTTGCCGCCATTGTTTTCTCGCGCGGTCCACGTCGAACGTTGCTGCGAGGGCGCGGGCTGCCCCCCCCATGGCCGTTCGCCGGGGTTCGTCTTCCAAGAGGCCGGCGATGGCGGCGCCGACGTCCTTGGGATTGGCTGCATCCACGTAGACGCCATGGATGCCGTCCTCGATGATGTCGGTGATGTTTCCGACATCAGCGACGACGACGGGAAGCCCGCAGGCGGCGGCCTCGAGCATCGAAAACGGCAGCTCGTCTTTCTCGGAGGTCAAAAGGAACAAACGTGACCGGCACAAAAGGTCGGCGACGTCACCGCGAAAGCCCAGGAACGCGATGGCATCCTCCATTCCCGATGTCCTTGCCTGGCGCTCCAGCGTCGCTCGAAGCGGCCCGTCGCCGACGATGGCGGCCGTGAGGCTCGGATGTCGTTTTTTTGCAGCCGCGATAGCCGCGATGAATCGGTCGAAGCGCTTCACGTCGACCAAGCGGCCAATGCCTATGACGTCAAACCGCTTCGTTGCCTGCCTGGGACAGAAACACCGGGTGTCAAGGACGTTATGCAAGACGAAGAGCTTTTTTCGGGGGATGCCGAACGCCATCAGCTCCTTTTTCGCCCGTTCTCCCTTGACGGCCACAGCGTCGGCCTGCCGCAGTATTCGAGAAAGCAGCACCGACCAGCCCCCATGCAAGTGTTTGCTCAAATCGGTGCCGATGACGGAAACGACGACGGGCACCCCGAGCACCCTGGCCGCGGCGATGGCGACGACGCCATGGGAGACGAGATAGTAGCCGACGACGAAGTCGCACCGCGTTCGCCACCCCACCCACACGGCCAAAAATAACCTCAAAAGCACCCGAAGCACCGGCACCCCGGCCACCAGCGACGGGAGCGCGTGATACGTCACCTTGTCAAGCGGCGGGCCGGGGGTGGAACGCACCACGTGAATCTCATCGACGTCGTCTGCGGCAGCCAAGGCCCGCAGCTTGGGAACGATGAGCGTGGGAAGATGGCACACCACCAACGCCCTCATGGCGTGCCCCCCGCGCGATATCGCGCAAAGCTTTCAGGATAGTTCTCGATGAAGTCAGTCAAGAACGCCGTCACATCGACGACGTCTGCCAGCATGGCCTTTCGCTTCTCGCTCCAGCGTTTTCGCGCCCCGCGGGGCTCCACGAATTCATTGAGTCGCACCACGCCTTCTGCCGCCGTCGAGACGCTCGTAACCAACCCATACCGTTTTTCGAGGTCGTTGAGGTAGCCCCGCCGCGACTGCGAGACGAAGACCGACGGCGTTCCCAGAAGCGCAGCCTCGGCCGCCGACTTCGCCCCGTCGCCGAGATAGCCCCTGGCGAACGCCAAGACATGATGCATCTCGTTGACGGGGCCGATGAGTGCATATCGCTTCAATCGATTGGGGAGCGGTACCTCCGAGGAGACGCATACCCTGCCGAAGCGCTCCATTTCCTGGAGGAATGCGACGAGTGGTTCGGTCCCCCGAAGACCGAGGCCTGCATCGAGCATGTCGTGGCTCGCCCGTTTTGCCGAAAGCCGCACAACGACATATGGGTCAGCGGCGTCAAGGCCGAAATGCGATACAACCCGTTCATCTGGCGTGAACCGATTCGGATGCAGGTAGGCCAGTTCGAAGTAGCCGTTGACCGCCACCCACTTTCGGGGGTCAACGCGGCTTTCAAAGCACTGCGGCGTGAGGATAGCCGAGGCCAGAGGAAATGAAAGACGCTTGATGAGGCCCGCTATCTCGGTGTCGGCGAGCGCGATGTAGGGAACGCCCACTCCTTTCGCAGCAAAGGCGGGCTGCGCCCCCGTCGCCCCCACGAGGACGTCAGCGCGGAACTGTTTAAGCCACCACAACAATCGCAGTTCCACACCCGGCTCGTGGCGCAGGACGCCCCCGATGCCGGGCGCGTAGCCGCCCAGCCGCTGGTAGTCGATTTCATAGGCGTCCAGAAGCTGGCAGACAAGTTCCTTGTCGCGGGCGAGCACGAGCACCTCGTGCCCCCTGCTGGCGAGCAGGCCGAGCGTGTTTCGAAAGATGTGGACATGGGCAGGGTGCCCGACGAAGCAGGCAACTTTCACTTCTTTCGCGTGACGGTTTTTATCTTTTTGGCGGGGTTGCCGGCGACGACGGCGTTTTCGGCGACGTCGTCTTTGACGATGGAGCCCGCGCCCACGATGGCTTTTTTACCGACAGTGACGCCAGGCAGGATGATGGCGCCAGCGCCAATCCAGGCGTCGTCGTCGATGATGACGGGGCCCCGTTGGACGCCCACGAGCTCTCTTAGCCGGGAATGGTTCGGATGGCTTACCGTGACGACGGTGACGCGGGCGGCGATGGCGACGCGGTCGCCGATGATGACCTGGCCCGGTTTCCCGAGCTCGTCGACGACGAGGAATCCCTCGCCGACGTACACGTCCTTTCCGATGCGGTAGCCCGCACGCCGAAGCAAGAACCTTCTCAGGGCGTTGCCTGGCAGGGCCGCGCCAAGCATCTTTGAGACCTTTCGCCAGAGTCTGCGCATCATCGCGGTTATCTCTTAGACTTCCTCAATAAATGAATCGCCTGGCAAGACGGTATCCCGTTGCGGCAAGGGCGTAGCGCAGGGGCTGGTGAATCCGTTGGTAGCGTTTGATTTCGATGAGTGTTCCGCCGAATCCCCGTTTGAAGTCGCGGACGCTGTAGGGGTCTCCTTTTTTGCCGGCACCGCCGAAGTCGAAGGTCGCATAGCCTGCGTCTTTCGACCAGGTGAGCGCGTGCCAGACGAGCAGTTCGGTGGGGTAGTGGTCGCGGAACCGGTAGTCGAATCCCGCATACCAGTCGTAGACGGTGTCCTGGTGGGCCAAGAGGATGCGGCAGGCAATGGGTGCGTCTCCTTCGCGGATGGTGAAGGCATGCAAGATGCCGGGGGGGTGCAGGAAAGCAAACGCCGTGGTGAACAATTGACTATCTGCGAGGGGGAGATGATGGTGGGCGTACGTTTCCTCAAGGAGGCGATAGCACGCTCGGATGCCTTCTCGGCCGGTTTCCTCGCTAACCCTGAGACTCTTTTTTTCGGCCTTCTGTACGGCTCGCCGTTTGTCGCGGCGGAGATTTCCCCAAAGCGCTTTCTGCGCCGTTGTGAGGTCGATGACGTTGTTGAGACGGTCTTCGGTGCGAAGCTTGTGTGCGCGAGGGTTCGCAATCGTTTGCCCGCCAGTGGGTCTGAGTTCAGAGTAAAGGGCGTCTCCTTTGATGCGTTCCTCGTAGGCGGCGAGCAGTTTCTGAAGGACGTCGCTTCCGTCTGCGAGAGGTCCTCCGACGATGAGCCCCCGACGGGAAAGTGGGGCGAATACGCCTTTTTTTTCTGTTGACAGGTAGCCGAGGAGGACGCCTTGGATGGCGTCGTGGTGCTCTGCCACAAGCGCGATGGGCGTGCGGCCGGGGACCGCTGCATGGATGTCAGCGAATTCGAAGCGGTGAAAGGGATTTCCGTGGGGATGGGCGTCGACGAAAGCGTTCCATCGTTTCTCGTCGGCGGTTGTCGCAGGGCGGACGTCGGTCATCTTCGACCTGCCACCCCCACGCATCTGAGCATCTCTTTTCCCGTATTCTTTGCGGTTTGCCCTGCCCATTGTCTGAGCCATTCGACGCCTCCTGTGCTCCAGTGGCTGGGGTGGATGTTGAGTTGTATGAGGTGGTGGGGGCAGTCGTTGAGGTAGGCGATGAGGTGGCGGCTGTCTGTGATGGGGGCGTCGCAGTGGGTGGCGGTGGGGGGGCAGTCTTTGAGGTTGCCGTGGCGGGGGCTCCAGTTGCGGCCGGTGTCGGAGAGGTAGAGATAGGGCGTCGATGCAAAAGAGACCGTGCAATCGCCTGCAAGGCCGTGGTCGCCGGGTTCGTTCGTCGTCCACAAGGCGAGGTTGTCGTTTCGGGTGAGGGGGTTGCCGTGCATGCAGGCCGTGTCGACGGGGACGTGGTGGCGCAAGACGGCGAGTTCCTGGTCGAAGAGCTCGGCGGCGCGGCCGAGGTTGCCGCGGGCCTTGTCGACGACTTCGTAGTGGTAGCCTATCTCGTGGCCGAGG
The DNA here is from genome assembly GCA_964443985.1 of uncultured archaeon. GTDB lineage: Archaea > Altiarchaeota > Altiarchaeia > IMC4 > JBDREA01 > JBDREA01. Next base: position 7,390 of record CAYUFO010000013.1, read on the forward strand.
CGTGCGATGCCCTTGATGAGGTCGGCGTCGAAGACGTCTCGGGTGAAGCGGAAGTAGTAGCTGGCGCGCAGACCGTGGCGGTGCTCGATGCCTGCGAAGATGCTGGCTTTTTCCGGGTGGCGGTCGACGTCGTGGCGCAGGATGAGTGTGGGCGTTCCGCTGTCGGGCTTTTCCAGGAATTCGCGGACTTGCAGGATGCGGTACCCGGATTCGGCCAGTCCCCGGCAGAGTTCTTCGTAGCGCTGGTAGGTGAAGTCGCGGCTCATCCTCTCATGCTAATGGGCGAAGGAGCCAATAAAACCCTCGGTTATACGAGGAGGATGCCGACGATGCAGAAGGCGGCGGTCAACGCCCACATGGACTGCGTGCACTGCGCTTCGGTCATCTTGTAGTAGTAGGGGGGCACCCACTTGAGCGTCAACCGGTTGGGGGGGATGACGGTGCCGTCGCGGCGGACCTTCCCCCACTTGGTGATGGGTCTGCGGCTGGCCACCCAGTAGACGTAGAGCAGGAAGTTGGCGATGTGCGGCAACAGGATGACGATGCCGAATATCTCCATGTTGAAGAGGATGATGGCGGCGCCCAATGCCGAGCCTATCATGAGGCTGCCCGAGTTGCCGAGGAAGATTCGGCTGGGGTAGACGTTGTAGGCCATGAAGGCCACCAAGATGCCGACGACCGGTAAGATGAAGCTTATCTCGTCCAGGCGCCGGGAGAGGAGGACGGCCTTGAGCCCCACCGCCGAAAAGAGGATGAGGGTGTTGCCGCCCGCAAGGCCGTTGAATCCGGAATGCATGTTGATGAGGTTGGCGACGACCATGACGTACATGGGGGCGACGATGTAGCGGAAGTAGGGGCCGAGCTCCCAGTGGTAGCCTGCGATGTCGATGGATGTGTCAAGCCAGGCGAGGCTCGCGATGGGGAGCGCGAGGATGAAGGGGACGAATATCTTCAGCCGCCGCCCGACGTTCAAAAGATCGTCGGTGAGGCCGAACGCCGCGTAGGTGAACACGACGAGATAGTAGACGAGCAATCGGTCGGTGGCCCGGATCATGAACTGGAAGAAGATGAGCGAGCCGAGGATGCCTGCGAGCATGGGCAGGCCGCCCATCGTGGCGACGTGCGGTCGGCCGGGCTTGTAGTAGTCGCGGACGAGGATGCGGCTCTTTCGAAACCGTTCGAGGAACTTCGGCATGGCGACGTAGGTGACAAGAAATGCGCTCCCGAACACGATGAGGAATTTCACGACGTCGAGCGTGGCGAACTCGATCTCCACCACGTTCATGTTCAGGGACCGTATGATGTCCAATACCACCATGTTCTGCACAACCGTGGCCTGCCCATCGGGCATTTAAGCCGTCGCTCAATAGTTGGAGTCACGGCATAAAAAAGAGCCTCGACCATGGGTAACCTCTCCTTGCTGCTTGCAATCGTCATCGGGTTTCAGGGTTTGAACCTGTTTTTGCTCTCCAATATCGTCGTGTCCACCCATCCGGTGACGAAATGGCTGGGGTTCCTCGTCGCAGTCGTGTCGTTTTTGTATGTGCGTCGCTCGCTTGGGGGCAGGCAGGCGGTCGCGCTCTCTCAATCTCCCGTCCCCTGCGAGCACAGGTTGTGGTGGCTCTTCCCGTTGACTGGTCTTTTGGTTGCGTTTTCGGTCGTCTTGTTCAATCTCGTTGTCGCAGGCGGCCTTGAGCTGCGAAGTTTCGACTTGACGGCGCTTCTTTTCGCCGCGCTTCTCATCGCCTATCCCCGGATTCCTGCGGCCTATGCGCTTGAGCGGAGCTTTGCCACGCTTTTTCTCGCGCTGCTTTTGGCCATCCTCGTGGCTCCCGTCATCATCCACGCAGCCCTCACCGACAGCTTCAACGAAGAGATTCGTTCGCCGTTCGTCGCCGCGCTCCTGGCGTATCCTACGGCAGCCATCCTCTCGGCCCTTGGCTATCCCGTGGCGCCCCGTGGGGCGAACCTCCTCATCGAGACGGCCGCAGGCGACCGGCTTGCTCTCGTGGTCACTCTCGCCTGCTCTGGGCTGTATTCGTTCGCCCTCTTCGTGTCGGCCTACACGTCGTTCATCATCGTCCGCTTCGGCCGCCTTTCGCGCCGGACGGCGTCGCTTATAGCATTCGGCGTCTTTGCCACGTATCTCGCCAACATCGTCCGGACCGTCGTCATCGTGGCCCTCGGCTACCACCTGGGGCGCGAGGCCCTCATCTGGGCGCACGCCAACGTCGGCTGGGTCGTCTTCACGGCGTGGGTGATTGTTTTTTGGTCGGCGAGCCTGCGCTTTCTGCCCGGCGACGACCCTCTCCCGCAGCGTCGGTCCCGACTTTAGGGTTCAATGAAGCGACAGGCTTTTTAATCTCTACCACCAATATACCTACGAGGGAGTGGCACGCGCTTAGAACACAAATGAACCGCACTCTCAGCACGGGTACGAGACAGCCGATGACTGCCCGCTGTGATGGAGGGTGGAATACTCTTAAGACGAGCATACCACTCCCTCACACCACCCCTTCTTCTTGGTACCGCGTTGCCGGGTGAACGCCATGCTCGTGTCGGCCGTCATGTCCAATCCCGTCTACACCGTCCCCGAGAACGCCTCGGTGAGCGAGGTCGCCCGCATCTTCCGCGACCTCAAGATAGCGAGTGTCGTCGTCCTCAACGCCAGGGGCGTGCCCGCAGGCATCGTCACCGAACGCGACCTCGTCGAGCGCATCATCTGCGAGGGCAGACCGCCCAGCGACACCATGGCACAGGACGTCATGAGCGCACCCCTCGTCTCCATTCGCTCGACCGACACCGTCGAGAACGCCGCCAAAAAAATGGCAGCGAAAAAGATCAAGAACCTGACGGTCTTCGCCGACGCCCAGCTCGTCGGCATCGTCACGGCAAGCGACCTCATCCGCGCCGAACCAAAGGTCGTCGAGGAATTAATGGCGACGTGGGTGCAGCCCAACTGGTAAGGCTATTTCTACGCCATCTCCCGAAGCCGCCTGATGCGCTCTTGGGTTGGAGGGTGCGTGGAAAACAGAGACCCGAAATTCACCTTCGTGAAGGGGTTGATGATGTACATGTGGGCGGTGGCGGGGTTGCCGTCGCGCTTGGGGCGGTAGTTGGCGCCCTGCTGGATCTTTTCGAGCGCGCTCGCAAGATACCTGGGGTCGGCTATCCGGGCGCCCGCGGCGTCGGCGCCGTACTCACGGGTGCGGCTGATGGCCATCTGGATGAGGATGCCTGCGATGGGTGCGAGGATGGCGGCGGCGATGGCGAGAATCGGGCTTCGGTCGCGGCTGTCGCCGAACCACAAGGCATAGCTGAGATAGGAGAGGGTGCCGGCGATGACGGCGGCCACCGTCGACACGAGGGTGTCTCGGTTCTTGATGTGGCTGACCTCGTGGGCGAGGACGCCCTCGATCTCCTCGTTCGTCAACGCCTCCAAAAGGCCGGTGTGGCAGGCGACGGCGGCGTGGCCGGGTCCCCGTCCCGTCGCGAACGCGTTCAGCGACGGGTCCTCTATGACGTAGACGCGGGGCTTGGGGATGCCCGCCTTAGAAGACACGCGCTCGACGATGGCGTGCAGTTCCGGCGCCTGCTCGCGGCCGACCTCGTGGGCGCGCGTCATCTTGAGGACGACCTTGTCGGAGTACCAGAAGACGCCCACGTTCATGACGATGCCAAAAAACAAGCCCATGATGGCGAAGCTTCTGCCGCCGACGAATCCGAACGCCACCACCATGACGCCGATGAGGAGCGCCATGAGCGCCGTGGTCTTGACGTTGTTCATGAAAGACATGGTGCAAACCTATCCTACGCAAGATAAGTATTTAAGAATCACGCTTTTTCTTCGGAGACCATGTCCTTGAGGTGTTCGATTTTGAAGTATTCCTTGAATTTCGGCGTCGTCGTCAGCGACTTGCTTCGGCCCTCTTTTTTAGCTTCAACCAATCCTTGGCCAACGAGGAAGCGGATGTACTTGTAGGCGGCGTCGCCCCTGATCTTGACGACCTCGGACTGGAGGACGGGCTGCTCGTAGGCGATGAGGGCGAGCGTCTTGAGGACGGCCTGCGGCATGTCGGTCTCGGGGACCAGGGGCATGACGGCGTCCTCGTAGGCGACCGCGACGCGCATGAGGTAGCCCTCGCCAATCTGGACGACCTCGATGCCGGCGCCCCGATTCTTGTAGTCGGCGGCGAGCTCCTCGACGGTCTTTCGTATTGCCCCCAGGTTGCCGGATTCGACGAGCTGGGCGAGCTCCTGCAAGGTCAGGCTGCGGTTGCTGGCGAACAACGCCGCCTCGATGAGGGCCTTCTCAGACATTTTAACCAGTAGGGCTAAGTCACTCAATGGAGTGCATATGAATTTTGGCCGCTTCACTATTAAAGACGCCTACGTCGTGCGCCTGGACGAGGGGGAGAAGGTCGTCGAATCGCTGTCCGCGTTCGCCGAAAAGCAGCGCATACACGGTGCCGTCGTGACGTCGCTGGTGGGTGCCATATCCGATCTCGAATACATCACGCCCGGCGCTGCCAAGGGCAAGCCCAAGCCGCACGCCGAAAAGCGAAAGGAACCCATGGAGATCGTTGCATCGGGCTCGGTGAGCCGCGACGAGGACAACAAGCCCCACGTCCACCTGCACGGCTCGGCGGGGCCCAAGGGCGAAGCCAGCGTCACAGGACACGTCGTCGAGGCCACCGTCAAGTACTTCTGCGAGGTCGTCATCTGCGAGTTCAACGAGCGCCTTTTGCGAAAACACGACGAGAAGCTCGGCTTGGCCGTTCTCGACCCCGACCACGACGTCAGCATCCTGCTGGGCCGCACCGACCCCTACACCATCACCCACGAACACGCCACCCTCGTGGAAGAATGAGGATCCTGTTTCTTGTCATATGCTGCCTCCTTTCCAGTGGCTGCCTCCAAGGCGACGTTTCCTCCTCCGTGTCGGGCGCTTCACCGACCGACGATTGCAAGAAATTAGAAGGGGAGATCGCCATTCTCATCGACGAGGTCCGATATTGCGAATCCGACGAGGAATGCGTCCTCGACACCGAGATACGGCTCGGCTGCCCATTTGGCTGTCACTTCATGCGAAGCCGATACTTTGACGACAGCCGCGAGCTATCCTCCCTTTCCCAAAAAATCACACGGTTCCATGACGAGTGCTTATCCTGTATCTACGACTGCGTTACTCCACCGCAGCCCGGAGACATGGCGTGCGTTGACCATCTCTGCACGGACTCCCGGTTTATGGATGCCCCCTCGCTTCCCGCGAAAGGCACGTCGGGGAAACGGCATGTGTCGGCAGATGAATCAGCCCTCGAGGCGCTCTGGCAGGCCAATCTCGAAGCCGCAAAGAACTGCGACATCAAAGGCCACCTGCTGTTGGTCACCGAGGCCTCCCAAGACATCCTTCGGCCGACGTGCGCCAACATGGCAGCCGAGCGAAAATGCTACATCGGAAAGGACTATACAATCCTCGTCAAAGGCGACAGTGCCATCCTCTACTTTCCCCCCCTCAACCACCGCACCGGCTGGCCCATCTTCTTTGCCAAAGAAGACGGTGAATGGAAAATCGACTACCACACCATGGCCCAGGGCATCGCCATGCGGGGCTCCGGCTGCGACACCGGCTGGAGCTTTCGCAACCAAGACACCATCGAGACCTTTTGCAGCCACTTTTCTGAAGGCGCATGCCCGCAAAAAGGGTTAAATGCCGGGGAATAAGACATCCCTGACGCCGAGTTGTTCTGCGATGATGATGAGTTGGTATTGGTTTTCCCATATGAGGTAGCAGCCGAGGGCGACGAGGACGAGTCCCGTCAACGTCTTCATGAGGGACACGTGCCTTTTCGTGAATGAGAGCACGCGCTGGCTGCTGGCGCCCTCGGTGACGGCGATGAACAAGCCGATGAGCGGCAAGACGAACATGAAGTTGTAAAAGAGCAGGAAGGGGAGGGCCGCCATGAAGCCGAAATGGTAGAGGAGGGAGAGGATGGGCAGATACATCTCGCCCGTGCAGGGGAGCTCGAAGGCGGCGACGACGGCGCCGAGGACGAACGAGACGCCCACGACGTAGCGCCTGCTGAACGCCTTGCCCTGCCTGAGGCCGAGGGTGTCGCGAATCAGCCGCCGGCTTGCGTCCTTGAAGCGGTCGGGCATCTGTATATTCATGCCGCTTGACCTGCCGCCCCGCGTCCGGTAGGCGTCCCAGAGGCTTATGGCGCCCACCGTCATGGAGAAGAGCGCGACGGGAAGCTGGATGACGTTGCCGATGCCGAAGCGCCCGATGATGGCGAGGAGCCCGACGCCCAAAAGGAGATAGGTGACGTAGACGCCCGCGATGTAGGCGACGCCGGCGAGCTCGGCGACCCCCTTCTTCTTGCTGACGAGCCTGAGATACGACAGGAAGAATATCATGACGGCGAAGGCGCAGGGATTGATGCCGTCGATGAAGCCGCTCGTCGCCACGCCCAGGAGCGTGAGCATGCCGCCGCCCGGAGGCTGGCTTGCGACGTAGTCGCGGCTGAAAGGCGCGGTCACGCAGGGGCACCCCTCATCAAGGCAGGCATCGATGTCGGGGCGCACCTTCTGGCGGATATCGCGGTCCCCGTAGTAGAGGTGTTCGCCGAAGACGAGCTGGGGGGTCCCCGTCATCGACCAGTTTCGCCAGGCGAGGTAGCCGAGCATGAACTCCCGGTTTTGGACGTTTGCCGTCACCTCCAACGCGGTGACGTTCATCTGGGGGTAGTCCCGGGCAAGGTCGTCGAGGTAGTATTTGGCGACCTCGCAGTGCGGGCACCCCAGGCCGT
>CAYUFO010000013.1:14208-15597 GCA_964443985.1 uncultured archaeon
GCCGTAGAAGTAGAGCATGCGAAGCTCGCCTCCGCAGTAGCCGGTGGATGCGTTCTGGGCCGACGCCTGCGTGCTCAGCAAAAGGAGTAGTGAGAAGACGACGACGCGGAATCGGCCTTTTTTCATGCTTGAAGACGTATTGCTAACCAATGAAAATAAATGGTCCCGCGTTCCTCGCGTGCCTGCTTGTCCTCGTGCCGTTCGCCGCAGGCTGGCACGAGAACACCCGCGAGGTGCTCGCCCGCGACCTGTGCGAAGCCATCGACGACTGCCGAATCCAGGGATGCGCCGACTCCTTCGTCGAGGGAGCCCTCGACCCCGACCGCCGATTCGGCGACGGCTTGAACCACATCTGCCGGCGCACCGAATCTGGCACCTACCACTGCGAGGTCTACAAGAAAATAGACGAATGGCTGACCCGCGCTGCGTCGGCGACCGGCTGCCGGCGGTTCTACTACGCCGGCGTCGCCTCCAACTACTTCTTCGACAGCAAAAACCCCTTCAGCCTCGCGCAATACGACTTCGAGCGCTGCCAGCGGCCCTTCGAGCGCGAGGTCGAGGAGCACTTCGCCCGCCGCCACTTCTACAACTGGAGCGAGTGCGCCTGCAGGGCGTGCGTCAACTACGGCGACTTCGTCTCCTGGGAAGAAGAATTCATCGACGACTATCATTTCGCCGTGCGGGGCAAAGACATCGTCCTTGTCGCCAACAGCATCGACCTCGCCCTCGCAGGCGAACTCATTTCCTTTCTAGAGGACAACGACTTCACAGTCAAGGTGACACCCGCCGCCAACTTCTCAGACCACCGCAACGCCACCAACGTCGTCTTCCTGGGCGGCCACCGGGCGCCGGAGGGCGTTGGCGACCTCGTCGGCGAGGCCCTGACGCCCGCCGAAAAGGACTTCCTCGTATCGGTGCGGACAAGCCAGAAGCTCTTTTTGAAACGCGACGTCTGGCGCGACGGCCAGATCGCCTGGATATTCGCAGGTCACGAAAAGGAGCAGACCCGCGCCGCATGGATGACCGACAAGGACCGCATGCTTTTCAGAAAGCCGTCCAACGTCGATGACGAATGCGGGGCGCCGGGAGACTGCCCGCCCCCCTACACGAGCGACTATCTGTGTCGCGAGAACAACGTCTACGTCATCCATTATACGCCGCTGTGCCGACAGGGCGAATGCATATTCCGGGGGCGAGACGAGATAGTCGACAAATGCCTTGACGGCTGGTACTGTGTGCCTGGTGTCGCCTCCTGCCAGAAGCGCAACGTGACGTCGGCGCTGTAAGGGCTACTTCGGCGGCGGGAGATCGGGGCCCTTCGGTTTGTTTTGGGGCTTCTCCCAGAACGTGAATCCGGATTCCCACTTGACGGCGAGCGAATTGCCCTGC
>CAYUFO010000014.1:0-15579 GCA_964443985.1 uncultured archaeon
ACATCGTCGGGTTTCCAGCAGCTTTCGGCCGCCCCCAGGGCGAACTCCCGCAACTTATCGCCGGTATGCACGCCGCCCACCGTCTTATACTGCAGGTTTGCCTCTGGCCTCATCTTCGGAAGCATCCAATTGACGCGGCTGCGGGTAAAGGTTTCGACGCCCGGGCCCGGATAGGAGACTTCTCCATGTACTGCATCCTGCACCAACGCCGCCACCTGATAGCTCTTGCCGGCCCGAATCAGGTCCTGCTCGGCTTTCGGCAATCCTTCAAAAGAGTGATAGGGATTCTCCCGTTGGAACTCATCGACATCAATAAATTTCCCGGCGCCACTCGTGTCGGATTCCACTTCATGAAGCGACAGAACAACGCGTTCGACGCCCTCCTTTTTCATCCGGTCAAGGCCGGCAAGCAAGGCGCCATGCACGGCCGTTGCCTGGTTTTCGACAGGATTTCCTGTTCGCCGCTTCAATATGCCCATGACTGATTCCTCTGCATATCCTATCCGGAAGGACACACTAATAAACAAAAGATTATCCGAGCACCGTCAGCGTCACGTCGCGGATGCCCGGCCCCGCCCCGATGATGAAGATGACGAGCTTGATGAGCCTTCGGGCGACGGCATCGTCTGCGAGGTCGCGATCGATGACGTAGAGGGCCGGCAGCAAAAACACGAACTTCAGCGGATACATGACCGCCGCCGTCCCCGTCGCATCGATCAACGCCGTCGGAAGCACGTGCTTTTCGCTGAATCCCATGAAGTCGATGCCCACGAACGTCGCCGACGCATCGAGAAGATGCCCCGCGACCACCACATAACTGTATTCGTTATAGAGGAAGGCAAGCCTCGAAAGTCGCATCAGCGCCCACAATACCCCGAGCGAAAGACCAAAAAATCCGCAGACATACATCAGAGGCCACCACTGGTTGGCGTGGGAGACGATGAGATAGCCGTTGTAAGCGAACGCACCCCAGCCCACGACCACCATCGGCCAATAGTACCTGATGCCAGCATACCGCTGCAGCACGAGCGAGAAGGCAAACACCGCCATCGTCGCGGCGAACATGGTCACGAAGATGCCCGGCGCCACCAACCAGAAATTCGCCGGATACACTGCGTAGCCGGGATAGACACCGTAGCCCTGGTCGACGAGCTCGCGCGCCGAACCCCCGAAGAAGATGAAACCGAGAAGGCTCGCCGCGAACCATTCGTCGACGTCGGCCTGCAGGCGCTTGAAAAGAGGAATGATGAGGTAGAAAGCCGCCAAGCCCAAGACGAGGCCGTAGACGGGGGTATTGATCCAGTTATAGCCTGCCTCGATGAAATTCGAAACGAAAAACCGCTCCACTGCAGCAACGACATCGACCATGCTATGTAAATCACCACCGGTCACTACGCCGGTGATAGTATAGTATGACTGGTGGTAATTACGCCCTAAGGTCAGCTTCGCTGACCTTGGGCGCAAGAACGCGAAGCGTTCTAAGCGCGCAGGTTTTCCACCCACCAGTCAGTCGACCAGTGGAAAACCTAGTGTTTATATAGGCATCCTCCCTATTATAAGTCCTTCCCTTCAGGGGAAGCATCAGCCAAAACGAAGGTTCAGTGGTCGAATGCGCCGCCCCCGCGCGGCCGGGCTCGCGTGAACCGAAAGAGCAGCTCACTCTTTCCTCCCGCAGCGCCAGACCAGTCCATCGACCTTCTCGGCATCACGGAAAAAATGCCCCGAAAGCACAGCCCCCGCAGCGGCTCAACGGCATATCTCCCCCGAAAACGGGCCAAAAAGGAGACGCCAAGGATACGCTCCTGGCCCCGGACGCACGACGAAGACGTCAAGCCAATCGGCTTTTCGGGCTACAAGGCAGGCATGACCCACCTCATGGCCGTCGACAACACGCCCAAAAGCGTCACCAACGGCCTTGAGGTCATGATGCCCGTCACCGTCATCGAGACCAACCCCATGCGCGTCGCCGCCGTCCGCATCTACAAAAAAGGCTACTTCGGCAAACAGACGCACACCGACCTCTGGGCAGCCGAGCTTCCCGACCTCGACCGCCGGCTCACCCTCCCCAAAAAGGCGAAGGACCCCGACTTCGAACCCGTAAAAAAAGACCTCGACGCAATCGAAGATATCCGCCTGCTCGCCTACACCCTCCCCAAACCAACCCACGCGCCCAAAAAGAAGCCAGACCTCATGGAAATAGCCCTCACCGGCCCCGCCGACAAAAAACTCGACTACGCCGCCGAAAAACTCGGCAAAGAATTCGCATTCGCCGACATCTTCGAACCGAACCAATACGTCGACGTCACCTCCGTCACCAAGGGCAAGGGCTTCCAAGGCATCATAAAACGCTGGAACAACCCCAAACAACCCCGCAAATCAACCAAGCGCACCCGCCACATGGGCTCAGGAGGAGCTTGGACTCCCACCAAAAAGCTCTGGACCGAACCCCAAGCCGGCCAGATGGGCTACCACACCCGCACCGAATACAACAAAGTCATCCTCGACGTCGGCGAAGACGGACAAGCCGTCACCCCAGCCGGCGGCTTCCTCCACTACGGCCCCGTCGCCGGCACCTACGTCGTCGTCAAAGGCTCAATCCCCGGACCCGCCAAACGGCTCATCCGCCTCACCCCCGCACGGCGCCCGCCCAAAAAGACCCCCAGCTACGAGATAACCGAAGTCAACCAAGACTCCAAACAATAAACCATGGCGACCATCTACGCACTCGACGGGACCAAGAAGGGCACCATCGAACTCCCCGCCGCATTCAGCGAAGCCCCTCGCCCCGACCTCATCCAGCGAGCCGCTGTCGCCCAATACGCTCAGGCACGCACCCCCTACGGCGTCACGCCAGCCGCCGGCCTCACCACCAGCGCCGACTACTTCGGCAACCGCCGCCACACCTACCGGCTCACCATCAACCGCGGCCAAAGCCGGCTCCCACGGGAAAAGCCCGGCGGCGGAGGCCTCGGACGCGTTCGCCGCGTGCCCCAGTCAGTGGGCGGCCGCCGCGCCCACCCCCCCAAAGGCGCCGACACCACCAAAAGCATCAATAAAAAGGAATACATGAAAGCCCTCCACGCCGCCATCGCGGCCTCGGCCGACGCCGGCCTCGTCGCCGCCCGCGGCCACGCAACCGACGACGTCAAGGAGTTCCCCCTCATCGTCGACGACGCATTCGAAGGCATCACCATCACCCGCGACGCCAAGAAGGCCCTCACGGCGCTCGGCCTCGCCGCCGACCTCGACCGCGCCACGACCCGCCACACGTCAGGCAAGGCAAAGCTCCGGGGCAGGCGAAAACGCACGCCGAAAAGCATCCTCGTCGTCGTCGACGCGGACAAGGGCATCAAACGAGCCCTTTCCAACCTCCCCGGCGTCGACGTCACCACCGTCGCCGACCTATCCGTCGCCGACCTCGCCCCCGGCACCCACGCCGGCAGGCTCACCCTCTGGACCAACGGCGCCATAGCCAGACTCGGACAATGACCAACCCCTACACCATCCTCAAATACCCCCTCATGGGGGAAAAAGCCACGACGATGCGCGAGCGCGAAAACAAGCTCACCTTCATCGTCGAAAAAAGCGCAACGAGAACCGACATCAAGAAGGCGGTTGAACAGCTCTACGACGTCACCGTGGAATCAGTCAACACCATGCACACCACCGAGGGCCACAAAAAAGCCCACGTCAAACTCTCAGACAAAGACAACGCAGAGGAGGTCGCAAGCAACTTCGGCGTCCTCTAAGAAAAAATGGGAAAAAGACTCGTCAGCCAACTGCGCGGAAAAGGAACGCCCCGGTACCGTTCCCCCAGACACCGCTTCGAAAAAAACGTGGTCTACCCCAAGCTAAACGACAGGGAAGAACCCACTGCAGGCCAAGTACTCGAGCTCGTCCACGACGCCGCCCGCAGCACCCCCCTCATGAAAGTCCTCCTCGAAGACTTCACCAAGATCACGCTCATCGCCCCAGAAGGCATCGCCAAGGGCGACTGGATTCACGTCGGCGCCGCCGACAAACCCGGCCTCGGCGACGTCCTCGCCGTCGCCGACCTCCCCGAGGGCACCGAAGTCTGCAACCTCGAGCGCACCCCCGGCGACGGGGGCAGCTTCGTGCGGGCCTCCGGCGCCTTCGCCTCCATCGTCTCCCACGCATCTGACGCCACCTACCTCAAGCTCCCAAGCAAGCAGGTCATCCGCGTCAGAAACACCTGCCGGGCCACCGTCGGCCGCGCCGCGGGCTCGGGACGCAAAGACAAGCCCTTCGCCCACGCCGGCCAGCGCTACTACAAGGCCAAGGCCAAAAACAAGCTCTACCCCGTCGTCAAGGGCGCCGCGAAGAACGCCCTCGACCACCCCCACGGCGGCGGGCGAAACCCCCACGGCGGCGGCGGCACCTCCGTGTCCCGCAACGCCCCCCCGGGCCGCAAGGCCGGCATGATAGCCCCCAAGCGCACCGGCAAACGCAAACGATAATAACTCAAAAATGGCACGCAAGGAATTCAGCTACCGCGGACGCACGCTCGCAGAGCTCCAGAAGATGGGCCTCGAAGACCTCATGCCGCTGCTTCCCGCCCGCGCCCGCCGCAGCCTCAAGCGGGGGCTCACCGACGAGCAGAAGACGCTCCTCGCCCATGCCGAGGAAGCCGCAAAGAAGCTCGCAGGCGGCGGCAAACCCTCGCCCCTGAGGACCCACGTCCGCGACATGGTCGTCCTCCCCGCCATGGTCGGGCTCACCCTCGCCGTCTACAACGGAAAGGAATACGTACACGTCACCGTCGCCCCCGAGATGGTGGGCCACTATCTCGGCGAGCTCGCCCAGACCCGCAAACCCACCCAGCACAGCGCCCCCGGCGTCGGCGCCACCCGAAGCTCCATGTTCGTCCCCATCAGATAAGCCATGAAAATCAACTATTCAGCGGAACCCAAGAACGTCGAAAAAGCCGTGAAGGCCATGGCACGCGACCTCGACATCAGCTTCAAGGACGCCGTCAACGTCGCCAACCACCTCAAGGGCATGCGCCTGCCAGCCGCCATCGACCTCACAGACGCCGTTGTCAAGCTCGAAAAGAGCGTCCCCTACCCCCGCTACAACACCGGTGTCGGCCACCGCAAGGGCACTCACCAAGCCACGGTCGGCAAGTATCCTGTGAAGACCGCCACCAAGGTGAAGGGGCTCCTAGAGAATCTCAGGACCAATGCGGAAAGCAAGGGCCTCGACACCGAAGCCCTCACAATCACCCACATCCAGGCCCTCAAGGGCGTATCCCGCACTCGAAGGCGCCCCAAGGGCCGCTGGCGCCCCTGGACCCGCCAGTTCGTCAACCTGCAGGCAATCGCCGAGGAGCACTAAACAATGGCAATGGAGAAACACTTCATCCAGGAAGGCGTCATACGCTCGGAAATCGAAAGCTACCTGCGCCAGGAGCTCAACCGCGCCGGCTACTCGGGCATCAACATCCAAAAGACGCCGCTTTCCACTCGCGTCACCCTCTACGTCGAAAAGCCCCCTCTCGTCATCGGGCGCAAGGGCAAGCGCATCAACGAGATCACCAACCTCCTTCGCACCCGCTACAATATCGAGAACCCCGAAGTCGACGTCCAGCGCATCGAAAACCCCCTCCTCGACCCCAACATCCTCAGTCGCCGCATCGCCGTCGCCCTCGAGCGCGGCATGAACCGCCGCCGCGTCACCTACAAGGCTCTGCGCGCCGTCATGGGCGCCAAGGCCCGCGGCGTCGAGATCGTCCTCTCGGGGAAGATAGCGGGCAAGGGAGGCCGAAGCCGCGTCGAGAAATACAACGAGGGCTACATGAAGAAGGCGGGCGACAGCCTCAAACTCGTCCGCATCGGCGGCACCCAAGCCAACCTCAAGGCCGGCGTCATCGGCGTCACCGTCAAGATAGTCTTGCCCGACACGAGATTCCCCGACCAGATAGGCGTCAAACCCAAGGCAGGCGCAGAAGCCGAAGACACGCTCGAAGTCATCTCGGGCGGGCCCATCCCCGAAGAGAAAGAGGGAACGGCGCAGAAAAAAGAGGAAGCGCCTGCCCAGGACAAGCCAAAAGACAAGACCTCCAAGGAGCAGCCTCCAGCCACAAAGAAATCCACGTCAACGAAAGAGGAGAAATCCCCGGAAAAGCTCACCGAACTCGCGGGCCTCGGCCCCAAGGCCGCCGAAAAGCTCGAAGCCGCTGGAGTGAAGACACCCGCAGACCTCGCCAAGGCAAACGCCGACGAAATCGCCGGGACATCCGGCCTCACCGAGAAAAAAATCAAGGGCTGGCAAGCCGAAATCACAGGCTAGCCCATTTATATAACCGAAAATCCACATACTATCACTTTCACCCACAATGGCGGTGCTTAGCGCGAAAGACATCTGGGAGATGAACGCCGACGAAATAGACGAGCGGCTCGACCAGATGGCAAGCGAACTCATGAAGATAAGGGGTGTCCTCTCGTCGGGAGGCGTCCCAGAAGAGGTGGGGAAGGCCCGCGAGATTCGGCGCACCATCGCCCGGCTTCAGACCATCCGCCACCTCAAGGAGAAGGGACAGCAACCCAGCCGAAAAGCAACCCCAGCGGCCGAACCCCCAGCGACCGCCGCCGCTAACTCCCAAACCAAGAAATGAGCGTATGCCCGAAGTGCGGACTGCCCGAGGAACTTTGCGTCTGCGAAGAGATGACAAAGGAAGGGCAGAAGATAAAAGTCCGCAACGACCGGCGCCGCTACGGAAAATTCGTCACCATCGTCGAGGGATTCGAGGATGTGGACGTCCACAAGATCGCCAAGGAGCTCAAGCAGCACCTGGCCTGTGGCGGCACCTCAAAGGACGACAGCGTTGAACTCCAAGGGAACCACAAAAACAAGGTGAAAGACGTGCTCGTGAAAATGGGTTTTTCCGAGGACATGATACAAGTCCTCTAAAACCGCGCTGCACCACCCCCACCTTTTTTTGCCATGATCGCACCGCAAAACGTGTTGCGCCACGAGTTCATCGGTCGCACCGTCACCGCATACCGCGAGGACGGCGGACCCCGCCACATGGGCGTCATCGTCGAAGAAACCCGTGACACATTCACCCTCAAAACACCCTCAAAAGACATCCGACTCACCAAAAAAGACCACGTCTTCGAGGTCGACCTCCCCCGGGGAGCACGCGTCCGCGTGGCGGGCGCCCTCCTCGCCGGCCGCCCCGAAGACCGCATAAAAAAGAAAATCCGCATAACCTACGCCTGACAAAATGGCTGACACACCCTGCAACGACCCCAAATGCCCCGTCCACGGGAGCCTTGCGACGCGAGGAAGCGTCTTCGACGGCATCGTCACATCAGACAAGATGCAGGGCACCGTCGTCGTCGAGCGCAGCTATATCCGAAAGAACAACAAATACGAGCGCTACGAGCACCAGCATTCGCGCATCCCCGCCCACAACCCTCCCTGCATCAACGCCAAGACCGGCGACCGCGTCCGCATCGCCGAATGCAGGAAGCTCAGCAAGACCGTCTCCTTCGTCGTGACGGAAAAACTCCCCGACGTCCACTAAACATCCACAAACCATGGCAAAACCACTCAGCGGGATGGGAAAAAACCTCCCCATCGGCAAGGCGGTGACCGCCAGCATCACCCGGGCACTTTCAACCGGGAGCAGACTCCTGTGCGCCGACAACACCGGCGCAAAGGAGCTCGAAATCATCGCCGTCAAAAACTACAAGGGCCGCAAGGGCCGCTATCCCAAGGCCGGCGTCGGCGACCTCATCGTCTGCTCGGTGAAGAAGGGACGCCCCGACATCAGAAAGCAGATAGTCACCGCCGTCATCGTCCGGCAAAAACAGTCATTCACCCGCCACAACGGCACAAAAATCAAGTTCTACGACAATGCCGCCATCCTCGTCGGCGAGGACGGACTCCCCAAGGGGAGCGAAATCAAGGGAGCCGTCGCCCGCGAAGCCGCCGAGCGATGGAACAAGATAGGCACCATATCAAACATCGTCATCTAAGACCATGAAAAACACCGCATCAAAGCAACCCCGAAAGCAGCGAAATCACCGACGTGACGCTCCCCTGCATGTGCGAAGACGCATGATTGCCGCGCCACTTTCAGCCGAACTCAAGAAAAAATACAACCGCAACGCCGTCAACGTCCGCCAAGGAGACGTCGTCACCGTCACACGAGGAGCCGCAGCCAAAAAGAGCGGGGAAGTCACCCGCGTCGACTATGGCGCATACAAGGTCTACGTCGACGGCGTCACCCGCAAGAAGTCGGACGGCACCGATGTACAGCAGCCCATCGACCCATCAAACCTCATGATCACCGACCTCTACATCGAAGACAAGGAACGGCGCGCTGTCCTCGAGCGCACACTCAGCTAACCCGCATCCATCAACCATGACCCACACGAAAAGCATCGCCAAAGGGAAAGGCAAGAGCCGCCGCTGGACCCAAACACCCACGCCCGGCGCCCACGCCAAACTCGACGCCCTCACACCACTCACCGTCATCCGCGACCTCCTGCAGCTTGCCGACACCACTCGCGAGGTCAAGCACATCCTGCGCTCGGGAGCCTTTAGCGTCGACAAGAAGACGGTCAAACACCTCCACCAACCCCTCGGCCTCATGGACAGCGTAGAGCTGCCAGCACTCAAAAAACAATACCGGGTGGTTCCCACGAAAAAGGGCCTCGCCCTCGTCGACATCCCCGAAAAGGAGGCCTCATTCAAACCCTGCGCCATCACAGGGAAGACGCT
Source organism: uncultured archaeon (assembly GCA_964443985.1). Taxonomy (GTDB): domain Archaea; phylum Altiarchaeota; class Altiarchaeia; order IMC4; family JBDREA01; genus JBDREA01. The sequence continues at coordinate 8,752 of CAYUFO010000014.1, forward strand.
CGTCAAAGGCGGCAGCATCCAAATCAACCTCCACGACGGCACCAACCTCGTCGCCGAAAAAGACGAGCACGCCGTCGGAGACACCCTCATCCTCACGCTACCCGACCGCAAGATCAAACAGTCGCTCGCCCGAAAAAAGGGGCACACCGCCCTCATCGTGGCCGGACGGCACGCGGGGAGCACCGGCACCATCAAGGAAGTCACTCCGCGAACCGCGACCCGCCCCTCACAAGCCGAAATCGGCGACCTCGAGACCCTCACCGACTACCTCTTCGTCATCGGCGAGAAGGAACCAGCATTCACGCTCTGACATGAAAAAGCACAATCCACTGACGGAGCCGCGCCTGGCAAAAGTCGTCGTCTCCATCTCCGTAGGAGAATCAGGAGAACGGCTCGTCAAGGCCGAACAGCTCCTCGAAAAGCTCACCGGCAGAAAGCCCGTCCGCACCGTCAGCACCCACAAGATTCCCGCCTGGGGCCTTAAGAAGGGAGAGCCCATCGGCTGCAAGGTGACGCTTCGCGGCAGCCACGCCGTCGACTTCGCAAAGCGGGCCCTCACCGCCGTCGAGAACCGCCTTGAAGCCCGCCACTTCGACGACGCCGGCAACATCAGCTTCGGACTGTCTGAATACATCGATGTCCCGGGCATCAAATACGACCCCGAGATAGGCATCATGGGATTCAACACCAACCTCAGCCTCGAGCGGCCCGGTACCCGCATCAAGCACCGCCGCCTTCAGAAAACGCCCCTGCATCCTCGCAACGCCATCACCCGCGAGGAAGCCATATCATTCATGAAAGAAACATTCGGTGTCGAAATTGGCCAAGAAGACTAACTCCCCCGATTTGAAGAACTTCGACGCGCGCAACCTCGTCTGCAGCGTCTGCGGCGCCCGCCACGGCGTCATCCACAAGTACGGACTTGAGATATGCCGCCGCTGCTTCAAGGAAGTCGCCGAAAGCATCGGCTTCACGAAATACTCGTAAAATGACCACCGAACCACGCCTCTTCAACAAATGGAGCTACACCGACGTCGACGTCGAAAAGGCAGGCCTCAAGCGCTACATCAACCTCATCCCCGTCTTCCTGCCCCATTCAAGCGGGCGCGGCGCGGGAAAACAATTCAACAAGTCACAGATGAACATCGTCGAGCGCCTCGTCAACCGCATGATGCGCTCGGGCCAGGGCACCCGCAAGGTCGCCGGCAAATACATCCGCGACGGCGGCAACACCGGAAAAAAGCAGAAGGCCCTCCGCATCGTCCGCGACGCCTTCGAGATCATCGAGCAGCGCACGAAGAAGAACCCCATCCAGGTCCTCGTCGACGCCATCGTCCACACGACCCCCCAAGAGGAGACCACCGTCATCATCTACGGCGGCATCCGCTACCACCAAGCCGTCGACGTCGCCCCCCAGCGGCGCATCGACTTCGCCCTCAAGCACCTCTCGCTTGGCGCCTTCTCATCCGCCTTCAAGGCCAAGACGCCCATCGAAGAGGCCCTCGCCGACGAACTCATCGCGGCCGCGGCCGGCGACACCAAGTCGTACGCCGTCCAGCGCAAGGAAGAGACCGAACGCATCGCCCAATCCGCACGATAACCTAAGAACAGAAAATGGGACGCCAGGAACAAATCATCGCACACATCAAGTCGCTCGTCGACAAGCCCCAGTACATCAGGAACATGGGCATCGTCGCCCACATCGACCACGGAAAGACGACGCTCTCAGACAACCTCCTCGCCAACGCCGGCATGATCTCCATGGACACTGCCGGCAAGCAGCTCGCCCTCGACTTCCACGAAGACGAGCAGCAGCGCGGCATCACCATCGATTCCGCCAACGTCTCCATGGTCCACGAATACGGCGACCACGACTACCTCATCAATCTCATCGACACCCCCGGCCACGTCGACTTCGGCGGCGAGGTCACCCGTGCCATGCGGGCCGTCGACGGCGTCATCGTCGTCGTCTGCGCCGTCGAGGGCATCATGCCGCAGACCAAGACCGTCATCACACAAGCCCTCAAGGAGCGCGTGAAGCCTACCGTCTTCATCAACAAGACCGACCGCCTCATCAATGAATTGAAGCTGACGCCCGACGCCCTCCAGCAGCGGTTCGTCAAGATAATCACCGAAGTCAACAAGCTCATCAAGCAGCGCCAGCCCGAAGGGAAAGACTGGACAGTCAACGTCGCCGACGGCAGCGTCGCCTTCGGCAGCGCCTACCACAACTGGGCCATCAGCGTCCCCTACATGAAGAAATCCGGCATCACCTTCAACGACATCATCACCCTCTGCAACGAGGACCGGCAAAAGGAGCTCCGCGACAAGGCCCCAGCCCACCAGGTGCTCCTCGACATCGCCGTCAAGCACCTACCCAACCCCCTAGACGCGCAAAAAATCCGCATACCCCAGATATGGAAGGGCGACCTCGAATCAGAGATGGGGAAAGCCATGGTCAACGCCGACCCCAAGGGCCCCGTCGCCATGATGATCACCGACGTCACCATCTTCGACAAGCGCGAGGGCGAAGTGGCCACCGGCCGCATCTTCTCGGGCACCGTTGAAAAGGGTGGCACCCTCTACCTCGTCGGCGCCAAGACCGACGAGCGCGTCCAGCAGGTCGGCGTCTACATGGGCGCCACCCGCCTCAACACCGATTCGGTCTGCGCCGGCAACATCGTCGGCATCACCGGCCTCAAATCCGCGTCCGCCGGCGAGACAGTCGGCAGCGTCGACTTCCAGCCCTTCGAGAGCATGGCCCACACGTCCGAACCCGTCGTCACCATGGCCATCGAGGCCAAATCCATGAAGGACCTCCCCAAGGTCATCGAAGTCCTTCGCCAAGTCGCCAAAGAAGACCCCAGCCTCAAAGTCGAAATCAACGAGGAGACCGGCGAGCACCTGCTCTCCGGCATGGGCGAGCTCCACCTCGAAGTCATCGTCAACCGCATCCATGCCGGCGGCCTGCAGATCGATTCCTCTCCCCCCATCGTCGTCTACCGCGAGACCATCACCGGTGAAAGCGAGCAAATAGAGGGCAAATCACCCAACAAGCACAACCACTTCTACATCACCGTCGAATCCCTCGAGGACGCGGTGTTCCAAGCCATCCGCGAAGGCGAGATACCCTCCGGACGCAGGAAAGACAAAAGCAAGGACCTGCGCGCCCAGCTCGTCGAACTCGGCATGGACAACGAGGAAGCCCGCCGCATCATCGACGTCTACCACGGCAACCTCTTCTTGGACATGACCCGCGGCGTCCAGCACCTCGACGAGATCATGGAACTCATGCTCGACGGCTTCGAACAGGTCATGGACAACGGCCCACTCGCCGGCGAACCCCTGCTCGGCGTCAAGGTCAAGCTCCACGATGCCAAACTCCACGAGGACGCCATCCACCGGGGGCCCGCGCAGATATACCCTGCCGTCAAGAACCCCATCTACGCATGCTTACTGAAAAGCAAGCCCACCATCCTCGAGCCCGTCCAGAACGTCTTCGTCGACGTTCCCCAGGAATACATGGGCAGCGTCACCCGCGAGCTCCAGCGCCGGCGCGGCATCATCGGCGAGATGAACCAAAAGGACGAACTCATGGAAGTCACCGGCAAGGTCCCCGTCGCCGAATCCTTCGGCTTCGCAGGCGACATCCGAAGCGCCACCGAAGGCCACGCCCTCTGGAGCACCGAGAACGCCGGCTTCGACAAGCTCCCCGCCGAACTCCAGCAGAAAATCATCAACCAGGTGCGCCAGCGAAAGGGCCTCAAAGCCGAGGCACCCAAGGCGGAAGACTACATGGCATAGGGCGCAGGCTAGCATTTTTAAAGGCAGGTTCAATTATCATTAGTCCACTCAACCTCATAAAAACCAACAAAAATTCATCCACAACGACTCAACTGGAGGGAAACACTTCAAAATGGCAGACAAACCACACATGAACCTCGTGTTCATCGGACACGTCGACCACGGCAAATCCACGCTCGTCGGACGACTCCTCTACGAACTCGGCGAAGTCAGCGAGCAGCAGATGAAAAACCTTCGCTCAGAAGCCGAAAAAATCGGAAAGGGAACCTTCGAGTTCGCCTGGGTCATGGACAAGCTCAAAGAGGAGCGGGAACGCGGCGTCACCATCGACCTCGCCCACCGCAAGTTCCAGACCCCCAAGAACTACTTCACCATCATCGACGCGCCCGGCCACCGCGACTTCGTCAAGAACATGATCACCGGAGCAAGCCAAGCCGACGCCGCCGTCCTCGTCATCGCCGCCACCGAAGGCGTCCAGCCCCAGACCAAGGAGCACGCCTTCCTCGCCAAGACCCTCGGCGTCGGGCAGATAATCATCGCCCTCAACAAGATGGACGCCATCAAGTACGACGAGGCGAAGTTCAACCAGGTCAAGGAGCAGGTCAGCAACCTCCTCAAGACCATCGGATACAAAGTCGACGAGATACCATTCATCCCCATCTCGGCCTACGCGGGCGACAACATCACCAAAAAGAGCGACAACACCCCCTTCTACAAGGGCGACCCCTTCGTTTCGCTCCTCGACCAGCTCAAGGCCCCCGAAAAACCCGTCGACAAGCCCCTCAGACTGCCAGTCCAAGACGTCTTCACCATCACCGGTATCGGCAGCGTCCCTGTCGGCCGCGTCGAGACCGGCGTCATGAAGCCAGGCCAAAAGGTCGTCTTCATGCCAAGCGGCAAGGCAGGTGAAGTCAAGACCGTCGAGATGCACCACGAGCAGCTCAAGGAGGCAGGTCCCGGCGACAACGTCGGCTTCAACGTCCGCGGCATCGCCAAAGGAGACGCCAAGCGCGGCGACGTCGTCGGCCCAGCGGAGAACCCGCCCACCGTCGCCGAAGAATTCACCGCCCAAATCGTCGTCCTCCAGCACCCGTCGGCCATCACCGTCGGCTACACCCCCGTCTTCCACGTCCACACGGCCCAAGTCGCCTGCACCTTCACCGAGCTCGTGAAGAAGATCGACCCCAAGACCGGCCAGGCCACCGAGGAGAACCCCCAGTTCCTCAAGTCGGGGGACGTCGCCGTCGTGAAGCTCAAGCCCACCAAGTTGCTCTGCATCGAGCCGGCCAAAGAATTCCCCCAGCTCGGCCGATTCGCCATCCGCGACATGGGCTCGACGGTCGCCGCCGGCATGGTCGTCGACGTACAAAAGAAAGACATCAAGGTAGGGGGCTAAACGACAGATCCCCTCCACTCCCTCTTTCTTATTTTTCCCTTTTTGCCCATTAACCAAACCATGGAGAAGGCACGCATCATCCTCATCGGACGAGACGTCGAGAAAGTCACCGACGTCTGCAGCCACATAGTCGACATCACCGAAAAGACCGGCATCAACTACTCTGGACCCGTATCCCTTCCCACCAAGAAGATGAAGGTGACGACCAGGAAAAGCCCCGACGGCGAAGGCACCGAAACCTGGGAGCGATGGGAGATGCGCATCCACAAGCGCATCATCGACATCGACGCCGACGAACGAAGCCTCAGACAAATCATGCGCGTCAACGTACCCGACGGCGTCCACATCGAAATAGAACTCACCAGCTAGTGAAGCCTTCTTTTTTTAAACAAAAACAACCCAATCACATACTCCCAGCATAGGCTCAAACAACCTCCCCAAGAACGCTCCTGTAGTGTAGTCCGGTCATCATTCCGGCCTTTCGAGGAGCCCCTTTTCTTTAAAAAGAAAAGGTGCTTCACCCCCAAAAGAAAACAGGGGGTAGCGAACCAGTCAGGGACGCCGAAGAAAGCCGGTGACCCGGGTTCGAATCCCGGCGGGAGCATAGAAACCCCCAATCGGATTTGGGGGCATTTTTTCAGCCCCTTTATCCAAGACTCTTGCTTCTGCTTGTTGTTTGAATTTGTCTTCCAGCCATCCTTTGAATTGCTCGTTTTTGTACAGTTCCACGAAGAATTTCCGGGCCTCCTGTTCTTCCCTTTCGACCGCGCCGAGGGCTTCGGGGACGAGGGGAGTTGCGCAGCGGTTGCAGAACCAGCTGTCTGCGGGGTTGACTTTCTCGCATTTGGTGCAACGGCGGGGTTCCTTGGATGTGGTTGGCTCCGGTGGCTTGAGGCCGTGCATCCCCAATATGACGTCGTCAACGTCTCGGCCGCTGAGGTGCACGTAGGTTGCCGCCATGTCTGAGCCCATGACCCAGCCGAAGAAGGCGCAGAGCTGGCTTTCGGTCATTATCTTGGCGAGCTCCGTGGCCCTGCTGTGCCGGAAGTTGTGGGGGTGGCATTTAGCGGACTGAATACCTGCCACTTTCGCATTTCTCTTAATCATCTGCCGTATAGCGTCGTATCTCATCGGCCTTTTGTACTGGAAATCGAGCCACAGGGGCGATTCGAGGTCGTCGCCTTGGGGGTGGGTTCTCAGCCACACCCTGAGGTACGGTTCCGGCTCCAAAACCAATATGCTTCGTGCGCCCGTCTTTCCCTTGTGGACATTGACTCGGACTCCGTTTTCCTCGAAAGCTATGTCTTTTACGCGTAGCACGCCGAGCTCGCCGATCCTCAGGCCGCCGTAGTAGAGCAGGGACAGTATCGCCCGGTCGCGCTCATATCTGCAAACTTTAATCATGGCCTCCACTTCCCCCAATGAAATCAGCTGCTCGGGCAGCTTGCGGTCTTTTCGTTTGACCGTGCATTTGATGAATTCCGTCTTTTCCGGGGATTTGCCGCCGTTCATGACCTTGTAGAACTTCTTTATCGCCACTTTCAGGTCTTTTTGGCTATGCGCGGCCGCCCCGCTGAAGTGTATCGCGGTCACCAACTCTCGGATGTCTTTTTCGGTGGCATCAAGGA
>CAYUFO010000015.1:0-15205 GCA_964443985.1 uncultured archaeon
AGGTCAGGCACGCTCTACCTCATGGGCACGAATGAGACGTCCACTATCAGACTGGGAGCCCCCATCACCCATATGGCACAGGTAGGCAGGGACATATTAGTGGTGGGCGACGCCAACGGCACCATTCTGCTGGTTTCTGAAACGGGAGAGACACTCTGGACGACCTCCATGGGAGACTCCCTCGCAGATCTGCCCGTCCACGAAGACAGGTTCTGCGCGCTCTTGGATGGGGGTAGCCTCACCGTATATAAGCTCGCCATGAGAAATACGCAAAGAACCTACGGCCAGGCTGTGCTCGTCGGCGCCGCCGTTCTCTTCACCGCGGCGCTGCTCGCCTACGCCTGGAGGGTGTGAACCATGGAAGTCGGGGTCGTCGGAAAACCGAATGTTGGCAAGTCGACGTTCTTTCGGGCGGCAACGCTCGCCGATGCCGAGATAGCGAACTTCCCCTTCACGACGGTCAAAGCCAACGTGGGGGTCGCCTACGTGCGCACCCAGGACCCTGGAGGAGAGCTGGGCGTCGAGAGCCAGCCGCGCAATTCACTGGTCCGCGGCGGATTCCGCTTTACGCCCGTCAAGCTCATCGACGTGGCGGGCTTGGTCCCCGGGGCAGCCAAAGGAAAAGGGCTCGGGAACCAGTTCCTCGACGACCTCAGGCAGGCCGACGTCCTCATACACGTCGTCGACATCTCGGGCACGACCAACGAAACGGGAGAGCCATCCGAGGGCCACGACCCCGAAGCCGACATCCGCTTCCTCGCAGACGAGATAGACGCCTGGTTCGCCGCCATCATCGCCCGCAACTGGGCCAGGATAAAAAACCGGGTGCTCCTTGAGGGCTGCGACGTCGTCAAAGAGCTCGCCGAGATGCTTGCCGGCCTCGGCCTCGCCGAAGCCCACGTGAAGGCCGCCATGAAGAAGTGCTCGTTCGCCGACATCAACAAGCCCGCAGACGAGGAGATAGCCAGGCTCGCCCGCGAGCTTCGGCGCGTCGGCAAGCCTATCGTCATCGCCGCCAACAAGGTGGACCGGGACGCTGCAGGGAACTACGAGCGCCTCAAGGACCGCTATCGCATGGTCTCCTGCTGCGCGGAGGCCGAGCTCGCTCTCCGCAAGGCCGATGCCGCAGGCATCGTCGACTACGTCGCCGGCGAGGGGTCGTTCTCCGTCACCGCCGATGTCGACGACACGCACGGCAAGGCCCTTGGCTTCATCAGGGAGCAGGTGCTTTCCTTCCACGGGTCCACGGGCGTCCAGCAGGCTCTCAACGCCGCCGTCTTTTCCGAGCTCGGCTATCTCGTGGCCTATCCCGTCGAAAACGAGAACAAGTACGCCGACGGAAAGGGGAGCGTCCTCCCCGACAGCCACCTGCTGCCTTCTGGCTCCACGGCCCACGACCTCGCCGGAAAGATCCACTCGAGCATCGCCGAACGCTTCATCGGCGCCGTCGACTGCAAGACGAAACGCAAGGTCGGACGCGACCACGAGCTAGCCGACGGCGACGTCGTCAAGATACTCACCAGCCGCGGATGACGGGGTTTTTATCCCTCCCCGACAATTTCTGTAGATGATGAAGCGGGCAATCTTCGGTATCGCGTTCCTCGTCTCATTGCTGACCTTCGCGTGCGCTCAGGTGCTCGAGTACGAGCAGCCCTACAACTATCCCGACGACGACTACGATTTCGGCTACAACGACGGCTACCGGGACGGCTTCGACGACGCGCTCGCAAACAGCTTCGAGGCGCGCATGCGCGAGGGCTTCGACGACGGCTACGGCACCAAGGACTACGAAGACGGCTACCTCGACGGCTACGACGACGGCTTCTTCGACACCCTCGATCGGCTCGAGAACGTGACCGTGACCGTCGAGGATCGCCAAGCGCTCGCAGGTGATGCTGCAAGCTGGCCCCTGCACCGCTACGACATACGGGCCTCGGGGGCGAGCCAGGCCCCTTCGCAGGCGAACGTCAGCCGGTTCGCCCACCTGTGGAATCACACCCTCAATGGCGACGGGGTCTTCGCCTCCCCGGTCATCGACGACGTCGACGGGGACGGCTTTCGCGAGGTCGTCGCAGGGTCAGACGACGGGACAGTCTACGTCTTCTCCGCGAACGGCTCCATCCTGTGGACCGCCCAGACGGGGGGGTCGATAACGGGGGCGCCGGCTGTCAGCTCTCTGGGATGGGGGGCACCGAAAGTGGTCGTCGGCTCGCGTGAGGGGGCCCTCACGGTCTATGACGCCAGGGGCGAGGTGCTCTGGCGATTCCCCGCGGGAGCCCCTATCAGGGGTTCCCCGACCGTCGGCAACGTCAGCGGGCGCCGGTTCCTCGACGTCGTCTTCGCCGACCAGGAGGGCACCGTCCACGTGGTGAACGGATACTCCGGGAAGGCGACGTGGGAGTACTCGCTGCCGGAATCGATCGAGGGTACGCCCGCCCTCGGAGACCTCGACGGCGACGGGAGGCTTGACGTCGTCGTGGCGAGCAGCGACAACAACGTCTACGGGCTCTTTGAGCCCCCCTATCGTGTGTGGACGTTCCAGTCCAGCGAGGATATCACGGCGACGCCTGCGGTCGCAGACGTCGACCGGGACGGCACGCTGGAGGTCGTCATCGGCAGCCACGACGGCCGCATCTACGGGCTGTCGCTCGGCGCCTCGACCTCGCGGGGGACGGTCCGGGTCTGCCGTCCCGTCGACATCATCGGCAACATCGAGTGTTTCGACGAAGCCATCACCGGGGCGAGCCTGGGAGTCGAATGGAACTACAGCACGGGAAGGCCCATCAGGTCGTCTGCGGCTATCGGCGACCTCGACGGCGACGGCCCCCTTGAAGTGGTGGTTGGCAGCGACGACCACAACCTCTACATCCTCAACGACGACGGACGCCGCCGAAAGCTCGTCTCGACCAGCAAGGCCGTGGTTGCCCCGCCCTCGCTTGCCGACTTCGACGGGGACGGCTTCATGGAGATAGTCGTCGGCGGGTATGATAAGCAGCTGTATGTCTTCGACCGGCAGGGCCGGCGCATCACCTCTTTTGGGACGGGAGGGTTCATAGACGCATCTGCAGCCATCGGGGACCTTAACGCGGATGGAAGCCTTGAGATCGCCTTCACCTCGAGGGACGGGGGGCTGTACGTGGTCGGCGACGGCGGGGACACGGACGGCGACGGCCTCCTAGACTACTGGGAAAGGCTTCGGGGCACTGACCCGGACAACAACGACTCCGACGGCGACGGCATCCTTGACGGACTCGACGACACGCCGCTGGTCTCCTATCTCGCCCAGCAGGACACGGACGGCGACGGCCTCACCGACCTCGCAGAAATCGAGGCCGGCACCGATCCCGAAAACCCCGACTCAGATGGCGATGGCGTATCCGATGCAGACGACCCCCATCCTCTCGAGGACGAGGGGAAGTTCTTCGACGCCGACGAGGACGGCATCAGCGACTTCCGCGAGGAGGTCGAAGGCCTCGACCCCCACAATCCCGACTCCGACGGCGACGGATTCGTCGACGGACGCGATCCGCACCCCGCCGTGCACGAGTGGCGCTACCAGGATTCGGACGGCGATGGAGTGTTGGATGTCATCGAGGTGCTCGTGTATGCCTGTGACCCCCTCAACCCTGACACGGATGGGGATGGCGTGAGAGACTACTATGACCCTGAACCGTCCCCTCTTGCCCATCGCTACCTCGACCGTGATGGAGACTGGCTCACCGATGCCCGGGAGAGGGAGCTCGGGACGAATCCTGCGAACCCCGACTCCGACGGCGACGGCATCCTCGACGGACTCGACGACGAGCCCCTGACCGCCGCGTACGCGTTCCGCGTCGAGGATGCGCTGCTCGCAGGCGCGGTCGTCCTCCTCGCTTTCGTGGCTGCCGCTATCTTGGCGCTCGCCTACCGCATCAGACGGAGCGGGAGGGGAATCCGCGAACTCATGGACGACTACCACTTCACGCACAGAAAGCGCAGCCAGCCCCCCGAGATACCCTATGCGGGGGAGGGGGCGGGCGACCTCGACGAGGACGACTACTATCCCTGGGGCGAGGAGCCCCCGCCCTACCAATGGAGACACGAAGATGACGGCGAAGAAACAAAAGATTGAGGTAAAGGTCGTAAAGGATCTCGGATTCAGAGAGCATCCCATCAACGGCGTCTACGGCGGCTTCACGCCTGACGGTAACTTCCGGATGCTTTGCCACAACCAGAACGTGATGCCCGCAGGAGACGGCGGCAACTATCTCGAGCGCACCCTCAAGTGCTCGCTGGTGATGAGCCCGGGCACCCTGAAGTCGCTGCTCTCATGGATGCAGTCACACGTCAGCCGTTTCGAGGAACAGCACGGCGAAATCAAGCTCGAAGAGGCCCGCGAGAGGATGGATGAGGCGAGCGACGCATCCGATCCGAGCGTGCGCTAGCCTACAGCCCGAGGACGTCGGCCATGCCGTGGACGCCGGGATGCTCTTTGACATACCGTATGGCGGCGACGGCCCCGTTGACGAATGCGTCGCGGCTGTGGGCCCGGTGGGTGATTTCGAGGCGTTCCCCGAGGGTTGCCAATAGCACGGTGTGGTCGCCGACGACGTCGCCGGCCCGGAGCGCGTGGACGCCGACTTCACCCTTGTTTCTCACCCATTCGCCTCGTCTGCCGTAGACGGTCGCTTCGTCGCCGTCGGTGCCGAGGGTCGCATGTATTATCTCGAGCGTCTTGAGGGCGGTTCCCGAGGGCGCGTCCTTTTTGAAGCGGTGATGGGTTTCCGCGACTTCGATGTCGTAGTCCGGAAGGAGTCGGGAGGCTTGCTCGACGAGCTTCCAGAAGACGTTGACGCCGACGCTCATGTTCGGCGACATGACGGCGCCGATGCCGTTGCTTTCGACGGCGGCGATGAGGTCCGTCTTCTGGTCGTCGGTGAGGCCCGTGGTGCCGCAGACGATGTCGACCTTGTGCTCTGCGAGCACGGCGAGGTTCTCGACGCACGAGTCGGGAGAGGAGAAGTCGACGGCTACGTCCGGTTTGGCTTCCTTGGTGACGTCTGCTAGGTGCTCTGCCGACTCGACGTAGACTTCGAGGGGCTCGACGCCGGCGAGGACGCCCATGTCCTTTCCGAGGTCGGGGCTTTCGGGGCCGTCGACGGCGGCGACGCATTCGAGGCCTTCCTCGAAGACGAGCCGGGCGACCAGCGACTTGCCCATGCGGCCGGTGCCGAGGACGAGCACGCGGGTTGGAGCGTTTCCTTCTTCCATGTGTGAGCCAACATTAGATTCCGGATTATATAAGCCGCATCCTTCACGTTTTTTTAGTCGAGTGCCCAATAGTTGGGCACCATGGACGTGCACATCATCGCCGGTTCAAAATCCGATGGGAAGGTCGTCGAGAAGGCGGAAAGGGTGTTGGACGAGAAGAACGTCGGGTATACGACGGATTACTGCAGTTTCCACCGGGAGCCGGACCGGCTTGCGGAGATCCTCGCTGCCTCGGACGCGAAGGTCTACATCTGCGTTGCGGGATTGTCTGCGGCGCTGCCGGGGGCGGTGGCGGCCAAGACGGACAGGCCGGTCATCGGGGTGCCGGTCGCCGCCAAGCTCGGCGGCCTTGACGCCCTGCTTTCGATAGCCCAGATGCCTCCTGGCGTCCCCGTCGGCTGCGTCGGCATCGACAACGCCGCCAATGCGGCGCATCTGGCAGTGCGTATCCTTTCGTTGTGCGAGTGAGTCGGGGAGTAAGTGTCGGGTGAGCGAAGGTATGATGGCATCATACCTTCTATCTTTTTGAAACTAGGACGTATTTATAGATGAAAGCATATGCTATTCATACGAGGATTGGATTCCCGCCCAGTCCTCCGGGGGGTAAAACTCCCGGGGTGGTGGAGGCAGTCCCTTGGGAAAGGATCGAGTTCGCTTGATTGCGCTGCCTCCACTTGCCTAACACCTGATTCTTTGAATCCTCAAACAGGGTTAAACCATACGTTCCTCACGGCACAAATGAGAAATGAGAAAAATATAGGCAGCACACTAGCCTACACGAACTTCGGCCGTTCGCTGAGCCTTCGCGGCAGCGGAAGCGGACGCCGCGGCAACCCCTGGATCTCTTCGGTGACGGCGACGACGAGCCCGTCTACCGTCATCGACTCCTGCTTTTTGGTTGACCGCACGCGAACGGCGAGCTTGCCGCCCCCCTTCTCCCGCTCGCCGACGACGGCGATGTAGGGAATCCATTCCTTCTCGGCCTCGCGGATCTTCTTCCCCATGGACTCGTTTCGGTCGTCGAGGTCGCAGCGGATGCCCGACGCCCCGAATTTCCCAACGATTCCCTCGCAGTGGTCGACGAAGTCTTCTGAAAGCGGGATGACGCGGACCTGGGTCGGCGACAGCCAGACGGGGAGCATGGCGATGCCCCCATTAGTGCTCTCTTTTGCGGCCTTCTCAAGCAGCGCGTAGATGACGCGCTCGATGGCGCCCGACGGCGAGCAGTGCAGGATGATAGGATGGTTTTCGCTGCCGTCGGAGGCCGTGTACGTGATGCCGTATCGTTCGCCGTTCTCGACGTCTATCTGGTCGGTCGACAGCGCGCTCGCCTTGTCGAGGCCGTCGACGAAGTTGAGCTCGTACTTGAGGACGAAGTAGAATTTGCGCTCGTCCCACATCTCGACGAGGGCGGGCTTGCCGTAGGCCGCCACGAGGTATTCGACGAACTCGCGGTTCTCCTCGTAGAAGTCGCGGGTGACGCGGACGGCGAGCTCGAGGTCGTCGCGGGATAATCCGATGGATTCGACGGTCTCGATGGAGAGGTCGAGCCTGCGCCGGTACTCCTGCATGGCCTGCGCCATGTCGGCGCACAGCGCGTGGACGTCGGGCATGGTGAAGGCGCGCAGGCGTCTGAGACCGGAGAGCTCCCCGCTCTTCTCGCGGCGGAACGCGTAGCGGGCGAGCTCGTAGAGCCGCAGCGGGAGGCTGCGATAGGAGAGCGTGGCCTGGCTTGCCATGAGGAACTGGCCGAAGCAGGCGGCGAATCTGAGGAAGTACTTTTTCTCGTCTGAGAGGAGTTGATACTGGCGGGCGGGGAATCGCTCTAGGTACTTCTTGAGCGTGGGGTGCTCGAAGTCGTACATGATTGGGGTCTCGACCTCGACGCCGCCGTAGTCGAGTATCTTGGCAGTGACGTGCTCTTCGAGGAGCGCCTTGACGAGGCGGCCCTTGGGGTAGTAGCGGAAGTTGCCGGGGTCGGCGGCGGGTTCGTAGTCGACGAGCTCGAGGCGCCGCATGAGCGCGATGTGGGGGGGTGCCTTTTCGGCCGCGCGTTTTTTCTCCTTCTCGTATGTCGCGAAGACCTCGAGGTTGCGCTGCCCCTTGAAATCGTAGTCGCCGATGTCGTGGAGCTTCCCGTCCGGCGTCATGATGCGCCAGTGGGAGACGATCTTCTCCTCGGCCTTGAGCGCCTCGGATTCCTCGGCTTGGGCTCCGTCCCCCCCATCCCCTCTGCCGACCCCGACGTCCTTTTCGACCACGTCGACGCCGTCGGGAAGGATGGTCCGCGAGAGCTCAGATAGGGGGTGGCCCTTGCATCTGACCTCGAAGGCCTTGTACCAGCCGAAGGGCGCCTTGATGGAGCCGGGATACGTTACGCTGATGGCCGCGAACGCGTCGTCGAGTACCTTGCGGGCCACGTCGAGCGAGGCGAGGCTGTCGGAGAGATGGGCGTAGGGGTAAAGGGCGACGGTGTCGGCCTTCACCCGCCCCTTGACGTCGTCTATCTCGGCGACGAGCTTTTCGACGACGTTTTGTGGGTCGTGCTCGTCGGCCTTTTCCACGCAAAGAAAACAGGCGAGGACGTTTTCGGCTCGACCGCTTTTTTCCTCGGGCTCTTCCGCGGAGGGTATCGCCTTCTTCTTGCACTCGAATTCGAGATAGTCGGAATGCAATAAGAGTATTCTCATGGTTCGACGAGTGTATTGGGACGCGGCTTAAATAAATATGCTCCCAATAGGGCTCCGATGAAGCTCATCGCGTATTCCGAAGACGACATCGCCGGCAGCAACATGGCGGGAATCCTCGCGTCCGAGTTCGAGATCACCAAGCGAAACGACGTCAAACTCGTCGGCTTCGCCGACAATTTCAAGAGTCTCGCCTCGTTTGAGGGTTTCTCCCCGGACTTCTGCGTCGTGGCGAGCCGTCACAAGGCGGAGTCCGGTCAGCCGACGCTGACCTGCCATCCTACCGGCAACTTCGGGGTGGCGGAACTCGGGGGTCGCGATCGGACGCTCCAATTGACGTCTGCGCTGCATCTTCGGAAGGCGCTGCTCTCCTTGCATCGGGTCCGCGAAGAGTACGAGCTCTCGGGCTTCGAGGTCTCCTTGGAGGTGACGCATCACGGCCCTACCGACCTTCCCTTCCCGCTCCTCTATATGGAAGTAGGTTCAAGCGAGAAGGAGTGGAGGAAGGATAGGGCATGCCGGGCGGTGGCCGACGCGATAAACCACGTGGTATCCGAGCAGCCAGTCGATATCCCCGCTGCAGTCGGCTTCGGGGGGCCCCATTACGCGCCGAACTTCTCTGCGGTCGTGAGGGGGGGTGCCGTCGCCTGCGGTCACATCGCATCCAAGCATGCCATGGGGGGCATAGATGAGGCGATGGTGGTGGAGATGCTTGAGAAGACGCGGCCGCGGCCGCCGTTCGCTCTCATCGACTGGAAGGGGTTGCGGGGCGATGAGAGGTCCCGGCTCACGGGCATCCTGGATGGGTTGGGGGTGCCTTGGCGCAAGACGCGCGAGTTCAAGCGCTGACATATTTATAAGTATTGATATAGTATTGTAAAGTATGCTCTCATCCCGAAAGCTTACCCTCCTGCTCGTCGGCATCCTCATCGGCACCGGCCTCGGCGTGGAAGCCCACAGGTACGTCCTCGGCGACATCTGCCCCGCGCCAACCTGCATCGACTCCTCGCGAGCCTTCACCGTCACCGACACCGAATACGCCCCCCAGGCCATCAAGATGCTCGCCGAAGCCGAATCCTCCATCGACATGGCGCTCTTCGAGCTCAAGTTCTATAAACGGTTCCCCCTGAGCCCGAGCAACCAGCTCGTCGAAGAGATGATACGAGCCCACGAGCGCGGGCTCGACGTCCGCGTCATCGTCGACGAATTCGCAGAAGACAACAGCGCCCTCCCACTCCTCGCA
The DNA here is from genome assembly GCA_964443985.1 of uncultured archaeon. Lineage (GTDB taxonomy): Archaea > Altiarchaeota > Altiarchaeia > IMC4 > JBDREA01 > JBDREA01. The sequence goes on from CAYUFO010000015.1 coordinate 9,181, forward strand.
GAAAAAGGCATCCTCATAAGAAACGACGGCGTAAACCGGACGCTGCACGCCAAGCTCATCGTCGTCGACCACCGAAAGATCCTCGTCGGCTCCACCAACCCCACCTACTACGGCCTGGAGAAAAACAGGGAAGCCAACCTCTACCTCGAAGACGACCGACTCGCCAGAGAGTACGAAGCGTGGATAGACGGCGTCTGGCAGGATGCCCCCAGTCCGACGGATTTATAACTCCACCCCCCCCCAGTTACATGTAGCGCCCTTCCGAGGAAAACCACCATGATACGAACCATACTATTATCCGCGTTTCTCGTCCTCGCACTCGCACCAACCGCTACCGCCTACGTCCTGGGGGAATCCGACTGCCAGGCAATCCTGCCGCCAGGGTACCGCTTCGAATCCGCCAACGTCTCACTGCGCCCCGAGATCCTCGCACAGATGGACTTCGAGAAGGACATGGACGCCGAAGACCGAAGGCAATACGACGAGGTCGTCGCCGAGATGGGATTCGACCCGAAAACCATGCTCTCCGACATCGAAGAGGCGCTCGCCTGCGAATACCGGTCGCCCGACGGCACCGACGACTTCGAGGTCGGCGTCATCAAGATGAAGGACGCCGACTCGGCAAAACAGATGATGACGTTCTACCGATACATACTCAAAGAGATAGTCAAAGCATTCTCCGGACTCTTCAGCTCTAAAGAAGAATTCGATGAAGCAGAGTTCGAACGCGAATGGAACGAGAAGATCATCGAGGATTCTGCGACCGCGTTCGTCGTCCGCGGCGACGACGAAGACGCGGGCAAGCGCTCCGGCATGTTCACCGTCGGCTCCTATGTGGTCGTCGTCGGCTCGGGCACCGAGAACTTCAACAGCATCCGCTCCTCCTGGGAGGGCCGGCTGCGAGGGAAACCCGGCGGCTCTGCATCCATCGGCTCGGCCATCGCCGGCGGCATCGCCGGCGCCATATCGGGCACCGCCTCCCAAGCGAAGGAGGGTTCCGAAACCTATGAGAAGTCGCCGGGGATCGTCTCGAAGGTCGTTGAGACCGCGAAAAGCGTCGCCCGAAAAGCCATCGACTACGTGAAGAGCTGGCTCGGCGGCGGAAGCGGGCCATCGGACTGCGCGGCAGGAGAGATCCGCCACGGCCGGGGCTGCTGCGCCGACGCCAACGGCAACCGCATCTGCGACGCGGACGAATGACGCGTATTTAACACGACAATCCCATTGCCACCCCCATGGCAACCAACGTCCACGCAGCCCACATCCTCGTCAAGAAGCTGGGCCGGGCCGAAGAGATCCGGGGAAAACTCGACGCCGGAGAATCCTTTGCCGATTTAGCGAGGCGATTTTCCGAGTGCCCGAGCAGGAAGCGCGGCGGAGACCTCGGATGGTTCGGCCGCGGCCAGATGGTCAAGCCCTTCGAGCAGGCCGCATTCGAAGCCGACCGGGGAAGCATCGTCGGCCCCGTCAAGACCGACTTCGGCTACCACCTCATCCACGTCATCGACAAAAAATAGGATAGGCGATGGGAGACCTCGTCCTCTACGACACCCCGGCCGGAAGGAAGCGACCCTTCAGGCCGCGACGGGGGAAGGCGGTCAAGGTGTTCACCTGCGGTCCCAGCGTGTATCGAAGACAGCACATCGGCAACTACCGCACCTTCCTCTACGAGGACATCCTGGTCCGCTACCTCGCCTACAGGGGCTTTCGCGTCGAGCGGACGCTCGTCTACACCGACATCGAGGACAAGGCGCTCGCGGAAGCCGATGAGCAGGACACGACGTTGAAGCGCCTGACCGACGACGTTCTCAAACATTTCAACAAGGAGAGCCGCTTGCTGAGGCTCGCCCCACCGACCCACACGCCGCGCTCCTCGACCACCATCGACGAGGCCGTCTCCATCATCCAACGCCTCGTTGAAAAAGGCAACGCTTACTGGCACCAAGGCAATGTCTACTTCGACCCCCTCTCCATCGAAGGCTTCGGCAAAATCTATGGCCTCGACCTCTCAAAATGGCCGAAAAAGACACGGCGCTTCCACCAGGACACCTATCCCGGCAATCGATGGAACCGCGGCGACTTCATCCTCTGGCACGGCTGCGGGAAGGACACGCCGTTCTGCTGGGAGACGGCGCTCGGCGACGGCTATCCCTCCTGGAACGTCCAGGACCCCGCCATGATAGCGGCGACGCTTGGCGCCGAAATCGACATCCACTGTGGCGGCGTCGACAACCTCATCCGTCACCACGACTACACCCGCGCCGTCATGAAGGCCTATTCGGGGAAAGAGCTCGCCAATTACTGGCTGCACGGCGAGCACCTCACCGTCGAGGGCAGGAAGATGAGTAAGAGCAGGGGTAACATCCTCTACCCCGAAGACGTCCTCGACAAACGATGCCGGCCCCATCACCTCCGCTACTTCCTCACCGCGATACGGCACTACCGCCGAACGTTGGACTATACGGAAACAGACATCATGCAGGCAGCCAATGACCTCGATGCACTGCGTGCAGACGTCAAGGCTCTCGGCGAAAAAACAAAGAAAGACGGCCCCTCATCCTCAAAAGCAAACCGCCACCTCCAAAAACTCCAAGGAGACTTCGAATCAGGCATGGACGACGACCTCGGCGTCCCCAATGCCGTTGATTCAATCCGCAGGAACGTAGCCGCCCTTGCCCGGGAGAAACGAAAGGGGAACCTCGCACGAGATGATGCGAAAAAGGCGATAGCATCCCTCGAGAACATCGACGACGTCCTCTGTTTCCTCTACTGAAAAATGTTCTTTTTTATGTAGCTAGTCCCATTGGAAACACGGGGGGCATCCCCGGGTGATGACGAACATGAAACAAACCATAGCCGCTCTTCTGACCATTGCAACGCTTTTGACACTTATCACAGGATGCATCGAGCAGCCGGCACCGTCCGGCGGCCAGCCGCAGGGAGTCGTCTGCGAGGCACCCTACATCCGCCACGGCGCCGACTGCTGCCTCGACGAAAACGCCAACGGCATCTGCGACGCAGATGAACAGGTTGGAGCCACCACCGCACCGGCGTCGACGGCCCAGCCGACCACGGGCGCTGGTGGCCCTGCAACGTCGACTGCAGCGGCTCCGACGACCACGGTACGCACCGCTGCAGCAGACCACAGCATACAAGTCGCCACCGTCTCCCTCGAAGGCGACTTGCGCGCCGACGTCGACCCCGTCCTCACCCCCGACAAGAAGACCCTCCTCGCCCCCACCCGCGACGCCCAATTGCTCCAAGGCTACCTCAACGTCCTCGACGTCGCCGGACAACGGCTTCGAAAAAGCATCAAGCTCATGGGTGACCTCCGAAGCGGCGTCGACGTCTCCGTGACAGGCGACGGCAAGTACGCCCTGATGCCCTCGCGCATCAAGTGGATAGACGAATCCTACGTCAACATCATCGACCTGTCGACGCTCGCCATCACCCGAAGCATCCGGTTGGGCGGCGACCTCCAATACGACGTCGACGTCGCCATCACGCCCGACGAGAAGACGGCCGTCATGCCCTCGCGCATCGCGAGCACCGGCGCGAGCTTCCTCGACGTCTTCGACATCGCCACCGTCCTGTCGTCGTCGCGCATCAGCCTCAAGGAAGACCTCCACCCCGGCGTCGACCTCGTCATCGCAGACGACGGAAAAACCGCCTACATGGCCACCGACGAGGCAGGCAAGAACGTCGGCTACATCAACCTCGTCGACCTCGAAGGCAAGAAGCTCGTGCAGACCCTGAGCCTCTCGGGCGAGCTCCAAGACGACGTCGACGCCGTCCTCCTGCCCGACCAGACGCATCTATTGATCCCCACCCGCCACACGACGAAGGGAACGGCCACCCTCGACGTCGCGTCAACGTCAAGACGATAAGGAAAACCGCCTCCATCCCGTTGTCGGGAGACCTCCAACGATACGTCGACCTCCGGGTGACCGACGACGGCGCCACCGCCTACGTGCCGGTGCTTTCGGGGACCCAGGGCATCGTCGACGTCATCGACACCGCCACGCAATCCAAGACTGCTTCCATCAAGCTCTCGGGCCTCGTCGACGTCGGCGCCGACCTTAAAATACTCGTCGGGGAAAAGAAGGCCGTCATCCCCGTTTCGGTAGGTGCCAACGCCGTCCTCGACGTCATCGACCTCCAAACGAACAGCGTCGTCGACAGCGTCGCCCTCTCCGGAGCCCTCGTCGACAGCGTCGACGTCGTCGACCACCAGGGCGGCAGAATCGCCTACGCCCCCACTGAGCAGGGCGGGAAGGGAGTCGTCGACCTCGTCGACCTCGACGCCGCACGCATCGTGACCAGCGTCGCGCTTCCCGGCTTCCTCGTCAACGACACCGACGTCATGCTTCTGGACGCGGCGACCAACGCCTACATGGCAAGCCGCGGCCCCGCCTCCGTCAGCTTCCTCACAAACCTGCCCGCAGGCGTCGGCCTCGCCCCAAGCCAGCCCATGGGCAAGGGAGCGCTCACCGTCTTCGAGCTGGCAACCGGCGCGACCATCGCGTCGCTTTCGCTGCCCGGCGCCGTCCACTGGGGCGTCGACGCCGAGGCCGACGCGCCCTCGAACAGGATGTGGCACGTCGACGAGGACATGGTCGTCGAAGACGAATCGGTCGAACGTCCGGTCTCGACGACGTCAACTATTCGCCAGACGACCTCCACCGTCCGGACGACAACTACTTCAATCCCCTACTCCACCACGACTATCGAGGATGAGACGACGACCACGGTCGAGGACGAGACGACGACCACCTTAGAAGACGAGACGACGACCACCGTCGGCGGCGTCATCACGCCCCGCTGCGGCGACGGCTACCTCTCCTGGCACGGCGCCCCCGGAGGTGGCAGCGAGGAATGCGACCCCAACACAGGACCGTATAATGACTGGGACGGCGCCCGCACCTATGACTGTCCCCCAGGGCTGACGTGTGTCGACTGCAAATGCGTCGGCTGCGGCGACGGCCGCCTCGATGAAGACGAAGAATGCGACCGGTGGAGCAAAAAGGTTTCCGTCAACGGGCAGTATCTCTGGGAGGGCGACCTCATCGAGTGCGCAGCCCCCGAAGAGTGTAACTGGGACACGTGCCAGTGCGAAGCTGGACCTACCTGCGGCGATGGCATCATCAACCAGGCGGGCGAGCAATGCGAGGTCGGCGTGCCCTGCACGGAGACCGTCTCCGGGTCGGGGTCGCAGTATCTTCTCTGCGACACCGATGACTGCCAGTGTTATCCCGGCTGCACCCACTTCTGCGGCGACCAGGGTGTTGACGGCTATCAGTGGATCAACGACGGACAGGCGGGAAGCCCCACCATCTCGTCGCAGTCGGCCTGCACGAACTGGCGGAGCCAGAAGCTTGCTGACATCCAAGAAACGTGTTTCACGAGTTGCGCATCAAGTGCCTACATGGAATTCAACGGCGTCGGGTGCTGCTGTGTCGATTGGAACAAAATCCCCTGCGACGACTGTCCCGGTCAAGACCCATGGTGCCCGCCCGCTGACCCCGACTGCCTGGATACCCTGTAAGCCTCAGAAGGATAGAAGTATTTAGGGAAGGCGTCCTAAACTGACATAATGGGACGGCTCAAGGAGAGGGGAGGCGGCAATAGAGCTGGCCGGAGCCCTGATTCAGAAAGAATACCTGAGGTCATGCCTTCCCTGGAGACCCATTCCTTCCTCGTGAAAATGGGGGACCCCCACGGTTCTGAAAAATCAAACGAGAGAAAAGGAGCAGCCAAACTCGAAAAATCACTTGCCCTCCTCCAAGACGCCGGCCCAGACATCCACCGCAGACTGCTCGCGGGCTCCCGAGGACTCATCCTCCCCGGACGGCACTACACGCTGCGCTACGAGAAAGGCAAGGCATATTCCTTCACCGTGGGGAAAGACGGAACCGGACGACTGGAGGTATCCTCACAGAAGAAGCAATACCATCTCGGCATCACGGAGGAGAAGCGGCGACTCTACCCTCTCGAAGCCTACGAACTCAAGGCCCCCAACGGAAAG
>CAYUFO010000016.1:0-9483 GCA_964443985.1 uncultured archaeon
GGACTTTTCGAGGACGGGGCGTTCGCCCGGTTTTCGACGCGTGCGGTATCCAGCGGTTCGCGTTTCCCGCTTCGTAGAGACGTCCTTGCCCGCCCGACCGCTCTGTGTGGAGGATTGGATGAGTGCGCGTTGCTGTTCTATGGCGGTCCGATTTTTGGCATACACGTTCGTGTCCTGGGTTTGTTCGACGTCGTGGTGCCGTCCGGGCAGCCGGGTGCGGGTGCGGTCGGTCTCCTCGACACGGGATTCATCGCCGTAGGTCGTCTGGACGTCTGACTGGCTTCTTGAGGTTGATGTCTGCCGCAGGGTGCTGGTGCGCATGCCTCCGCCTCCACCCCCGAATATGGGTCCGCCAGTCTGGGCGTCGACGCCGCCCGGCGGAGGGCTGAACTGGCTGTGGACCGCTCCCGTTCGTGCATGGGAGAGCACGTCCTCGTGGACCTGCTGGGCGTTCTGCATGGCGCGGTAGCCGATGGCTGAGACGACGCCGGCCTGGCTGCCGCGAATGGCGCCGCCGAGGGTGAGCCAGCGCTCGTCTCCCTTGGCGTAGCCGTAGGTCATCATCATCTCGGAGACGGTGTTGAGCAACTGGGTCAGGATAAGGGGGCTGATGAGCAATAGTAGGGCGCCCGCCGTCGTGACGACGTAGAGGGCGATGAGGGTGATGGAATTGAGGATGAAGCTGGCAATGGCCGCGTCAAGGCCTGGATCCACGCCAAGGAATTCCATGTCCTGGAAGGTCGTCGAGGCTCGGAGTGCGAATCCAAAAAGGAGCACCTGGATGACAGGAAGAAACGCCCACATGATGATTTTCTTAAGATACTTGCGGCCGGTACCCTTGGTGAAGTCGAAGAAGTACAAAAAGATGATAAAGGGGAATGCTGCACCGTAGAAGAAGAGAATGAAGTGGCGCCAGACAAGGAGGAGGAGCGTGAAAAACAGGACGACTGTGAGGACGACAACGGGAAAGAGGAAAAAGACGCTGGGGGATTCGCCGAAATATTCGATTTGGTCGGTGATGGCTCCGTCAAAGTCGACGACGTAGTCGTAGACGAAGTAGGTGAGCAGGGCGCCGACGTCGAGGATGGCCTGAAAGAGAATGGGGGAGATGGTCACCAGCACCATGGCGATGATGAGTTTCTGAAACATGAGCTTTGAGCGGGCGCGGCCCCTGGGCGAGCCTGCCATGAACACGAAGTAGAGGGCGTTGAGCATGAGGGCGACGATGAAGAAGGGGATGAGTATGTTGAGGAAGGCTTCGTGGAGGATGATCATGCCCGGGTTTTGCTGACAAAGTCCGAGCGCGGCCTCCTCGGGAAAGCAGAAGACCGTGGGATTCCACGTGAAGTTGGTGGCGACGAATTCCATGAATGCTGGGATCCATGGCCAGAATATGTTCAGGACAACGCCGAGGACGAGCAGGACGAGGAATATCATTACCGGACCTCCCCGCCGGCGCCTTGTGCGAACAGGCGGTCGTAGAATGCGTCGAGGTCGTCGGTTGTGAGGCCGAGTGATCGGGCCTTCTCCTCGAAGGCCTGAGTGGCCTTGCGTCGTTCGAGGTCGAGTTCATACTGGCTTCGGGCTTGCTCGAATGCGTCTTTTCCGATCGAGAACCCGCAGTAGCGGCACATGAGGGGGTCGTCCCCGGCATCGTCGAGGACGCTTCGCTGGCAGGAGGGGCAGGTGGGGGGGTCGGCGAAGACGAGGCCCCAGTCGACGGGGTGGTCGTAGTCGCCGGTGCGTCCCTCGTAGCGGTGGCGGGCGGCTGCATCGTGGAGGTCGGCGAGGGCGTGTTGGGATGCGAGGCGTTCGGTGAGTTCGGCGACGGGCAGGTAGGCTTCCAATAGTTCCTTGTGCTGGGATTCGGTGAGGGTCATGAGCGGTCCTCCGGTTGGGCGTTGAAGCCCTTCCACAAGGCTTGGGAGACCCTTCGGGCCTGGTTGTAGGTGGTGCTCTCCCCCTGGCCCCGTGTGGCGACGATGTCGTCGAAGAGTTGGGCAAATGATTTGCCGGCATAGCCTTTCATGCCGACGCGTTCGAGGTCGCCGGCGTAGTCGGCGGTTATCTTGTAGTCGTTTTGGGCGGCGATGGTGCGCAATTGGGCGATGTTGGCGACCTGTTCGCGGGAGAGCTCGGCGTCGAAGTTCGAGTAATAGCCGACCTTCTCTAATACGTCTCGGGTGAAGTAGGCGGCCTTCTGCATCGGCGTGTAGCGGGTGCTGCGCTGGACGGACGCGTTGGCGTAGAGCTCGTTTGCGAGGTGGTCGACGAGTTCCGGCCCGAGGAGCACGCCGTCACCGTACTGGCGCATCCATTCGATGGCGGGTTTTTCCACGCCGCCAATGGTGACCTGTGTGCTTTCAAGGGAGGAGCGTGTGGATTGGTAGGTGGGATGGCCAGCGATGGTTTTGGGGGAGGTCTTCGCGGTGAGGGCGTCGAATATGCCGGTCCGCTGCTCTCCCTCGAGGGTTCCCGTCGCCTCCCGCAGTTCGCGGTGGCCGCGTTCGTGGATGGCGCCGAGGGACGCCATGGATTGCTTGGCTTGGAGGAGTGCGTGGGCTTCCTCGTCGGGAAGGGCCGTGTTGTCGTACGTGTCCGTGTAGCCGTTGTATCGGAGGTTTATCCTGGTCGTGACGTTTCCCCGGGCATCTTGGAAGGTGCCGTCTTCCTGAAGGGTGACGCCTTCGACTTCACTGAGCCTGACGTCATAGAATCGGTTGCCCTGCTGGACGACGGTGCCAACGTCCAGGCCGGCCTCGAGCTCCCGTTGCTCGTCGGCGGTGATCGGCTGCTTGAGCTCCCGGCCGGTGGCGGGGTCGACGCCGATGCGGAAGTAGTCGCCTCCTGATTCGGTGTAGATGTCGCGTTCGGTCTTGTTGGCGACCCACAGGCCGCGCTGGACGACGGGCATGCCTGGCGTGCCCTGAAGGTCGATGTTTGTGAGGCCCTGTTCCTCGAGATAGCGCCGGTCGGCTTCGGGGATGCTGCCGTCCTCGGCGTACCGGAGGGGGGTGCGGCCGCGGATGACGGTTTTCTGCATGCGCAAGTCGGGGTGCTCGATGTCGGTGATGACGTAGTGCTGGTCGAATACGGCCTCGTCGGTCTGGTTCTTGTGGTAGACGTCTCTGTTGGGGTTGAAGTCGTAGACGTCCTTTTCGAACTCCGACTGTGCGTAGACGAGCAGGGTAGTGGCCTTCTCGTAGTCGGCGGCTTCCTGGGCGGTGGCCGTGCCGTCAGCGACCTTCTGGCCGAGGCGGTTCCGGTTCTCGAGCAGGCGTTCTGCTTCTGCAGCGCCGACTTTCTTGTATTCTCTTTCGTTGACGAGGAAGTTGTGCCGTATCTTGTGGCCCTTATCGCTTCGCAGGTCGACGATGGTCCACGACTCGTACTTGTGCTCTTCGGGTATGCGGTCGGGCTGGCCGAGCAGGGGGTCGGACTCGCGCTCCCCTTTGGTGCGGCGGTCGTAGACTTCGTGGACGACGAAGTAGTCCTTGGCGGCATTGCCGTTGGCGTCACGCAGGGCGTAGGCCTTCACGGATTTGTCCCAGAGGGGTGCCGCGTCGGTGTAGGCGAGGATTTCTGCGCCGTCGTGGACGCGGGCGTGCCAGCCGTCGCCGAAGTGCGCGATGCTGCGGTGGTCGACGCCGAGGAAGGTGAGCTTGGAGTCGGTGGTCTCGGTGAGCTTGAGGCGGCGCACCTGGTTGCGGGGGTCGATGGCTGAGGGGTTCGCTGAGAGGAGGCTTTCATCACGGTCGTGGAATATCATGAGGCTGTTGGGGTCGTCTCGCAGCGGGGACATGAAGTACTGGTCGACGACGTCCTTGGGGAGCTCGTCTTTGATGGCCTTGAGCAGGGGGGAGTAGAGCTCGTAGTCCCAGGCGTCGACGCCCTTGCCGTAGCCGACGGCGTCGACGAGCTTGTGGAGGTACGTGTATTGCTCGCGGCTGAGGTAGAGGTCTTTTCCGTCTTCTCCCATGCGCCGTATGTCGAGGTTGTATTTGTCCCAGCTCTTGCCGGTGAAGGGGCTCGTCATGCGCTGTATCTCAAACATTTGGGCGGCGTACTTCATGCCGCCTTCGAGCTTGACGTGACCCTTGACGTAGATGGCACTCGCCGCCCGGTCGATGCGGCTGTAGTCGTCTGGGTCGGCGGTCTTGGGGATGGTGCGGGTGGCGCCGTTCTCGTCGCGCTCGACGAAGCCGTGGCGGTCCCGCTGCAGGGTGTCGTACCTGAAGGCTCCGTCTTGGATGCGGAAGTTCTTGGCGTGCTGGTCGCGGAATTGGATCTCGCGGACGGCGACTGCCTGCTTGATGAAGGAATCGGCGTCGGGGCCTTCGAGTTTGTGAAATAGGGCCTCTTGGATTCTTTCATTGGATGCCCCTTCCGGCAGTTCAGGCCTGAGCAGTTCCGGAGCTGTGTCCTTGATGTGGTCGTAGGCGATTGCATTGAACAGGACGTGGGGACTCTGTTTTTCGGCCTGGAATTCTGCCGTTTTCTCGTGATTTTTTTCGTGCCCTTTTTCTTTCCAATCTTTGATGCTCATGTGCGCGGGGCGTTTTTTGTCCTTCAGATAGGTTTCGACCAGGCTATTCCGTTTTCCCTCGCGCGCCTTTTCCCCCACCTCCCGTCCGAGCATGTCGGTCTCAGAGCGGCGGTCGAAGTAGGAGTGAAGGAGGGCGGCGTCGCTGCCGTGTGGGTTCTTCTTGGCTTCATTGATGAGGATTTGGATCTTCTTGTCGTAGTAGTAGGGGTCGGTGCGCCGGGTGCCCTCGGGGTCGGTGCGCAGGCGGTCGAGCTCCTGCTGGAACTTCGTTTCCACCTTCTCCTTTTGGGCGGCCATGTCGGCACGCCGTTCCTCGTTGCCGGCGGCTTCGGCGGACTTCTCCGCGTTGTGGTAGTGCTGGTATTCGCCGCGCAGCGTCGCCAGGCGGACGTCGGCCCGGCGGCGGTGGTAGTGCTGGCGGAAGCCCGTTCCGATCATGAGGTTGGCGGCGCGTCGCCAGATGAGGTTGCCGCCGAGCCATTTGGGGAAGGCGATGGGGACGAAGCCAAGGAGCTCGCGGCCTATCATGCGGATGGGCATGAAGGGGGAGACGGGCAGGAGGGCGGGGGCGATAACGGAAAGGCCTTTGAGGGTGCGGCGGAAGACTCCTCGGCCGGCGTGGTCTTTTTCGGTGAAGAATTTTTTGGCTGCCTGGCCGGCACCTTCATGGTAGTGGATGTATCTCATGAGGCTCATGCCGCAGGTGAGTGTGTGCAGGCCCTTCTGGACGCGGTCGAAGCGCGTCGAGAGCTCGAGGGGGACGATGGGGAGGGGGTTGTCGTGGACGCCTATGTGGGCGTGGGGGACGTTGCCCTGCAGGGTGAAGTGGGTTTCGCGGTCAGCGGCCCGTGACGTCTGGGCCCCCTTGACGCGGTGCTGGGTTTCCTTGAAGGTGGGGAGGGCGTTCTCGGAGTGCACGCGGGTTCGTCCGGTCTGGGCCGACCCCGAGGAGTTGGGGCCCCGGCTGCCGTCGTCTTCCTGATTGGTTTGGTGGTGGCCGGTGCCCTGATGGAAGGTGCCTTGTTGGTGGTTGTCTGCGAATTTCTCGGGGAAGAGGCCCGCCGCCGAATAGTGGGCGATGTCGCGCCAGCTGCCCCGGCTGGTGAGGTTCGAGCCCATCTGGCGGAAGAACGCGCCGACACCCTTCGCTCCTCCGTCGACGCCTTCCCGGGCGTCGCCTTTTTTCAGGTAGCCTGCGGTGGCGCCTGCGGCGATGAGGCTGTCGGCGCCCGCCCCCATCACCAGGGTGCCCGCGCCGACGAGGGCGGCTCCTCCGCCGCTGACCTCCCGGTGGGGGACGGAGGCGGTGCCCATGAAGCCGATGGCGCCTCCCATGATTTGCAGCAGGCCGCTCATCATGAAGGGGGCGAGCACGATGCCTACGAGGCCCGCGGCGACGAGGAGCATGGATTTGAGGGCTTCGATGAGGCCGGGTCCGAGGTCTTTGACGTGGCTCCAGGCGTCGGCGAAGCGGAAGTCGAAGAGGGCTTCTTCGGCGTCGACGAGGGGTGTGCCGATGGTGCTGCCGGCCTGGACGAGGCTGATAATGACGAGCGCCATGAAGATGGCTTGGGCGACGGGGACGAATATCCACATGATGGAGGTGCGCAGGAATTTCGCGCCGATGGGCTTGGTCGCCTCCCAGAGGTAGAGGAAGAGTATGGCGGGAAAGAGGACGCCATAGAGCATGACCATGACGTAGCGAAGGAATATGACGATGAGGGTGACAAGCGATAGGAGGAGCAGCCAGATGCTGAAGGGAAGCAGGATGCGGACGAGGACCATGAAGCCGATGAGGAAGCCGGCGAGGTCGGTTCCCTCGCTGGAAAGCGAGTCTATGGCGACGGCGAGGATGGCGTAGACGATGGATTCACCGATGTCGAGGATGATTTGGTATAATATGGGGGAGAGGCTCACGACGACCATGCTGATGATGAATTCGTTGAAGCGGGCTTTGGCGCGGGCGCGGCCTTGGGGGGTGAGCGATAAGAAGATGATCTGGACGCCGGTGTAGAGGATGAGCATGACGTAGAGGGGCATGAGGACGGTCATGATGGAGATGACGAGGTGGGAGATGCCCTGGCTCGCGCAGGCGCCGGCGGCGACGTCGCAGCCGGTGGTGTAGAGGGGGTAGAACTGGGGGTTCCAGGTGAGGGCGGACATGATGAGCCGGATGAATCCTTCGATGAGGATGCCGACGAGGCTTGCGAGCTGGTCGAAGAGCCATTTGATGGGGGCTCCGAACAGGCAGATGGGTCCGGCGAGGAAGAGGTGGGTGGTGAAATTTCGGGTGATGCAGGCGACTTGTTCGCCGAAGAAGGAGAATATGCTGGCTGATGCCGTGGCCGAGAGCGTGAGCGGGGCTAGGATGAGGGTTGCAGTGAAAGCGACGACTTTCGGCCAAAAGCGTGGGTGTAGGCGTGGCCTCATGGTGGAGGGGTGGCTCTACGTGTTAGTTACTGGGAGTTTGGGGAAAAAAAGGTGTTGAAGAAAAAGGAGAAGAAAAAAAGAAGAAAAAGGGTTGGAAAGTTCAGGGAACTTAACAACCGGAGATGATGGCGTTTCCTGCGACGTTACCTGCGCCGACGACGGTGCTCACGACGAAGATGGCGATGAGCACGATGATGAGGCCGACGATGGCGTGGACGATGCCCTGCTTTGCTTGCTTGCGGGCGCCGGGGTCGTCGCTTGAGGCTGTCCACTTGATGCCGTTCAATACGATGATGACGATGGCGATGCCGCCAGCGATGAACATCAGTAGCTGGACGATGACGCACAGGATCGTACTGAGGGCGTTCTGTATCTGGGTTGTTTGGGCTGCTGCCATGCCGATGAGCGACAGGAGCATGAGGCCCGTCATTACTAGTTTTCTATCCATTCATATCACCTCTGGTTTTTTGGCCAGATATTTTGTTGTATGATTTTACACATCAGGGCTTTAAAAGCATGGCTGATGGAAAGATATACAAATATACCGAATGCTTCAGTAGGGGAACCATGGTTTTGAGATAGCCTGGGAGAAGAGTCCGCCGACTGAGGCGTGTGCCGAAGAATACTTTTTCTCGATGTATTCCAGGAAGTCTGCCTCGTTCTTTATCGCGAAAAGAAGGGACTCGCGGATGATGTCGCTTTGTCTGAGGCGGACGTTCCTGCGCCTGAGGTGCCGGTTGATGTCCTTGATGCGGTCGACTGATTCGAAGTCGACGCGTTGCGTGCTGAATTCCATGAAACCACCCCGAATATATGTATATATATTTTTGACTGGGGGTTTATAAGTCGCAATACAAAGAGATAACCACCATGGAACTCAAACTCCGCGACGATATCAGCGCGCGAGACATACAGCTCTTCATCGGGTTAGTCCTCTTTCTCCTCTTCTGGCTGTGGCTGACATTCTGGGTCATCTACGACTAGCCGGGATTCTCCAGCACGAGATAGGGGCCGAACGAGCGATTGGCCCACCCTGAAAAACACGTATCGAGCCAAACAAACTCCCTCTCTTGACCAATCTGCTCCCGAAGCCCGGGCGTCGCCACGAAGAAGCGGGCGTTCGAACAGGAGATGTTGGCGGTGAAGCGAGACGCCGGCATGTCGTCGGCATAGTAGGCGAACGGCCGGCCGCTGTAGGCCGCCGACTGGACGAGGGTCGTCACCCGCGCGCCTATCATCGTCCCGAACTTGCTGTAGGCGATGACGACGTCATCGGGCTGGGCGCGGGCGTTGACGTAGGCTGCCACCGCCGCATCGGAGACGATGTCTTCTCGGGCGAGATTCCGCTCCAACAAAAAGGTCGCCGAGTCCTGGACGAGGAGGATGAGAAGCGGATAGACGACGAGCACCAGGGAAACATGGCGTGTCTGGGAGGGCGAAGCATCCGAAAAGAGCCGGGAAAAATACGCGCAAGACTGGCGGAAGGTCTCAGGCAGGAAGACGGCGAGGCCCAGGCAGAAGAGGGGATACAGGGGAAAGACCATGTGGTCCATGCGGTTGAGGACGACGAGGCCGGCAAAATAGGAGGAGAAGACCGCGAGTACCGCCCGCCGAACGTGCGGATCCCCGATGTAGAAGAACCCGACGACGCCAAGCCAGTAGAAGTCCAGCCAGCCGAGGAAGTTCCACGCGGTTATCCCCTGGAAGACGGCGAGCGTCGCGACGGCGTAGTAGACGGGAAGGTCTCGTCGTATGTCGAAGGCGAGCGCGACGAAGATGCCGACGATGGGGCGAAAGAGCCCCCGGACGACATAGACCGCGAAGGCGACGACGAGGAAGACCCCGATGACTGGGGGGGTGAGGTGGGCACGGGCGAGCGTGTAGCCCAAATCAAACAGGAATGGATCCGGTTGGTAGGAGAGCATCGCGGCGGCGAACAACGCCGGCGGGAGGACGGCCAGAAAGGATGCCGCGGGAAGAAGCCGCCGGTCCGTTCGGGCAACGAGGACGAGCACCGCCACCATGAGCGTGGCTCCGGTGAACTGGGTGACCGCCGAGAGGCCTGCCGCTAGCGATGCGAGGTACGCGAAACGGCGTTGATGGGTCTCGAGGTACACGAGCCACGACCAGAGAGCGGAGAGCAGGAACACGAGAAGGAGGTCGTTGGCGAACGCGAGCCGCGAGAAGAATATGGCGGTCGGATACATGGCGTACAGGAAGGCGGCAAGGAGTCCGAGGAAGTCGCCGCCGACCCTGCGGCCCACCTCGAAAAGCGCGATGAGCGCAACGAGAGAGAGCGCTACCGAGAGCAGCCTGAGCGCAAGGATGGTGCAGCCAAGGTCTGAGACCCGCATCCATGCCGCAGAAAGGAGGAAGTACAGGGGTGGGTGGGGGACGAACGAGTACAGCATGGCGAAGCTTCGGGCCTCGCCTGCGAGGAGGTTGCAGGCGAGGTCGGCGTTCACGCCCTCGTCCCAGTCCCAGTAGGGGAAGAGCGCGAGGCCGGG
>CAYUFO010000016.1:9583-15172 GCA_964443985.1 uncultured archaeon
GAGGCGATGTCTTGCGCAAGGTCGGCATGCGATTCGTTGGCGAGCCAGTCGAGGGTGTCATCGTCTACGACGACGAAGCGGCCGCGAAGGACGGAACAGTCGAAAGCCCAGCGGGACTCTGCGAGGGTCGCAGGGTAATACGCGATGCTGCGCCCGTCGCGGGCAACCGCCTGCGTCAGGACGCACAGGTCGCCTTCGATAAATTGGGAGAAGTGGCTCGGGGCCACGACGACGTCGCCTTCGACGAGTCGTCCGTTGAGGGCCGATGCGAGGGCACGGTATTCCCCGGGGTCAGAGGATTCCACGCCCCCCCCGGAAACGAAGAGGGCGACATCGTGGGATAGCGACGCCCAGAAGAACGCCGAGACGACGAGGAAGAAGACGAGCTTCACCAGCCGGGGAGTCGGTGTCAGGTGGCGCCCCGTTTCGGCGACCCATCCATGATACAGGCGGACGGTGAGGACGGCGAGCCCGAGGGCGAAGAACGGATACAATGGGATTACCATATGGTCGGTCCGGCCGACGCGCAGGAACAGCAGCAGCAACGGGAGGGTGTAGGCGCCGAGCATGAATCGCAGGCGCGGTGCCAAAAGGAGGCCGATGAGCCCCAGCCAGTAGAAGTCGACGCCGTAGAGAAGGGAGTCGTCTGTGGGGGGGTAGAACGCCGTCGTGGAGGCAGCGACGTAGAGAAGCGAGCCGAGGAAAAAGGCGTCGTGGCGCAGCCGGGCGCCCCGAGTCGTGGGATTCCGATAGCGGCCGACTGCCTCAAGGATGACTGTCATGCTTGCCGCAACGATGAGGCGGGCGTGGTGCCTGAACCGATAAAGGAGCGCGAGAAGCAGGAGAGCGGCGAGCATCTGGACACCGGATGTCTGAGGCCCCCGAGAGAGGAGGTAACCGATGTCGTGGATAAAGGCTGCAGGCCGCCAGGCGAGCATGACGGTGGTGAAGACGGCGCCGGGGAGCACCGCGAGCGCGGCCGCCGTCACCGCCCCCCGCGGGCGCAGGCGGATGAGGAGGTAGAGCACCGAGACGACGACGGCGATGCCGTTCGCCTGGGTGACGGCGCAAAGCCCCGCGAAGAAGGCCGCGGCGTAAAGCCAGCGCTGGCGGAGCGTGTCGTGGAAGGCGAGCCAAAAGAAGAGGCTTGCGAGTGCGAACAGCACTAGGAGGTGGTTGGCGAAGGCGAGCCGTTGCCAGTACGCGGCGCCGGGATAGACGGCATAGATGAGGGCAGCCGACCAGCCGATCCAGGGACCCCCTATCCGGCGCCCGATGGCCCAGACGAGGGCGACGGCGACGGCTGAGAGCCCCACGCTCAGCAACCGGAGCACGTGGAGGTCGCACGAGCCGCCGAGAAGGAAGAGCCACAGCGACGACAGAATCGGGTACAGTGGGGGGTGGGGGAGAAACGAGTAGTGCATGGCGAAGCTCCGGGCCTCGCCTGCGAGGAGGTTGCAGGCGAGGTCGAGGTTGACGCCCTCGTCCCAGTACCAGCGGGGAATGGTGGCCAAGCCCAGGATGCGAAAGGCGAGGAACACCGCGGCGAGCCCGACGAGCAGGGCGCGTTCTCGTGGATTGCGAAGAAGCGCCCCCAGCGATTCCAACAGGGCCATGGTAACCTTTAGTCGATTGGAGTTATAAGGCCGAGAACGGGATTCATTACAGCGGAAAAAACGACGCCCAATGCGGGGGGAAAAGATAATGGCGGACGAACGGATGAGAACGGGGTTAGGATTGCACGCAGTGGTGATTGCAGCCTACCTTGGCGCCTCCCTCCTTTTCACCTACCCCCTCATCGCGACCCTCTATTCCCATGTGCCGGGGTGCTGCGACGTCTGGTCGAACCTGTGGAATCTCTGGTGGGTGGGGCACGCGCTCACCCACGGGCAAAGCATCTATGCCACGGGCTTGCAGTTCCACCCCACTGGCATCGGCCTCGCACTGCACACCCTCAGTCTCGCCAACGCGTTTCCCGCGATACTTCTCCAAGAGCTCGTCGGGCTTGTCGCAAGCTACAACCTCCTCGTCGTCTTCTCGTTCGCCGCTGCGGGATACGGTATGTTCCTCCTCGCAAACCGTGTCGTGGAAGACACGCGAGCGGCGTTCGTCGCAGGGCTCCTTTACGCCTTCGCGCCATACCATTTCGTCGAGGTCGGCGTCGGCCACCTCAACCTCGCAAGCATACAATGGATTCCCTTCTACGCGCTGTTCCTCGACCGCCTGAGGGCGACGCCAACGACGCTGAACGCTGTGGGAGCCGCCGTGTCCCTGTGGCTTACCGCGCTCGCCGAATGGCAGTATCTCGGCTTCCTTTGCCTGCTCACGGCAGCGTACGTGTGTTATTGGGGTTGGATGGCGCGCGAAAGCATCACCTCGAGGACGTTCGTCAAAGAAATGGGCGTATTCGCGGTCGCATCCACTCTCCTCATCGGCCCCTTCATGTACCCCGTCCTCGCGGCCGCCTTGGGCGGGGACGGCGGCGAAGGATACAGCGAAGGCGTCTGGATGGGAACGTCGACTGCCTACGCGGCAAGCTACGGCGCCTACCTGCTGCCGAGCCACCTGCACCCCCTCTGGGGCCGCGCTATCGCCGACCTGCCGCTCTCGGGCGGCCGCGTGCCCCTCGGCTACGCGCTGCTTGGGTTAGCAGCCTACGGTCTTGCCGGCGATGCCATACTCGGGGAATGGATAGCGGGCAGGGCGGCACGGGCCCGTCGGCTGCTCGGCAGGCGACAGGCGCTCGTGCCCGTCGGCTTCACCCTCGCAGCCGTCGCCGCCGTGTCCTACAGCCTCTTCGGCGAAAGCCTCGCGGGGATGCTCGCCATGCTCGCGCTCTCGATGGCACTCATCGTCGGCTACTACATGCTCAAGGGGAGGGTCCTCGGCTTCTGGCCGGCCGCCGTCGCCTTCTTCGGCGTCCTCTCCCTGGGCCCCCTGCTGCCGCTGCCGGGCGGCGACTACTACCCGTTGCCGTACGTCGTCTTCTATTACCTGCCGCTCTTCGACACCTTCCGGGCTCCCTACCGGTTCGCCGTCATCGTCGTATTGGGGTTGTGCGTGCTGGCGGCCAAGGGCGCCAAACGGCTGCTTTCCAAACATGCGGGAGATAGAGTGTCGGTGTTCGGCTTCCTGCTCTGTCTCGTCGTCTTCGAGAGCCTGGCTATCCCTCTGCCGGTCGCCGACGCGCGGGTCCCCCCCGTCTACGACGGCCTTGCGCCGCCCCCCGACGGTGCGCTGCTTCCCGTGCCCATCCCGCCCCGAATCCACCAAGCCGACGAGGACACGGCCATCGTCTACGGGGTCCCCGAGACCCTCTACTACCAGACCGCTCATAAGCGGCCCATCGTGGGCGGCTACATCTCGCGGATATCCGAGACGCCGGGGTACGCCATGGCGCCGCTCGAGGGCACTCCACTCCTCTTTCACCTTCGCCATCCCTTCGAGGACGACATCATCGACCAAGAGGTCTGGGAGGTGGGGCAGACGGTGCTCGGCGACTTCGGCATCCGCTACGTCGTCGTGGACGCTGCCCTGTACGGCCCCGGCGGCTATCCTCCAGGTTCGGCAGACCATGCCGTAGCGCTCCTCACCGACGTCCTCGGGAAGGGCCCCGACGTAGTGTGGGAAGGGACGGCGGTCTTTTCCGTATCCTCCACGCTCCAAGAATCAAAGGAGCCATATGTATCCCTCGGTCAGGGATGGGGGCCGATTGAAGAGGATGAACACGGTCGCTTTCGTCGCATCGCGGGCCCCGCCCACGTCTCGCTCAGGCACATGAACGGCCCCGTGGAGATGCGGGTGACCGTCGGCTCTGGGGAGGCCACGACGCTTTCCGTGGACATCGACGGCGGAGAGCGCGAGGAACTCTCTGTTGACGAGGGGAGAACGACCGTATCCTTCAACGTGCCAGGCGATGCCGACGGCTTCGCTATCCAAGTGCGAGGAGAATCCGATATCCACGTCTGGGCCATCGGCTTTCTGCCGGAGGAAGAGAATGCGAAAGCGACACGCCCGCCTTAGGAGAACAGCTCGCGGGCGAGCCCGTAGAGGATGTAGGCCATGAAGGGGACGAAGAGCAGGCGCGAATCGATGAGTGCGACCAGGAACCCGGTTGCGAGAACGGCGAGAAGCTGCCGGTTGGCCGGCGCAGAAAGACGGCCGCTCACCTTCGGATAGCGCGCCGAACCCACCATGAGCGCGGCAAGGCAGACCGCGATGAGGCCGACGACATGCCCCGAAAGGGGGGCGCCGGGATAGGTGATGCCCGCAAGCAGGCCCCCGGCTGCGGGAACGGGCAGCCCCGAGAACGCCGTCGACGAGGAGGCGACGTTGAAACGCGCAAGGCGCGCTGCCCCAGCCGAGAGGTAGAGGGCCGAGACGACCATGCCCACGGAGGCGATATCCGAGAAGAAGGCCTGATGCACGAGGAGCGCGGGCGCCACGCCGAACGACACGAGGTCGGCAAGCGAGTCGAACTCCCGGCCGAAGGCGCTGGCCTTGTCGAGCCTGCGGGCGACGAGGCCGTCGAAGGCGTCGACGAGGACGGCCGCGAGGATGAAGAGCGCCGAGCGCGCCAAAAGCCCCTCAACAAGCGAGAGCATGGCCAGCAAGCCCAATAGGAGGTTGCAGAGCGTGATGGCGTTCGGCGCCGTGAACGCGTCCTGCCATTTCATCCTAGCCGGCAAAGTATCGTCTCACCCGCCTTGACCTTCTCCCCCCGGGACACGTGGAGGGGTGCGGTGCCGGGGAGGACGAGCTCCGTGCGGGAGCTGAATTTTATCATGCCTATCTTCTGGCCCATGGCCACGGGGCTCCCCGCCCCTATCCACTGCACGATGCGTCGGCCGACGATGCCGGCTATCTGGGTGACCAGCACGGGGCCGTGAGGCGAGTCGAGGAGTATGTCGTTCCTCTCGTTGCTGCTCCCGGCGCGACGCCAGTTCGCGGGGTACTTCCTCCCCTTGGAGTGGGTCGTCCTGACGACGATGCCGGGGGTGGGTGCCCGGTTGACGTGGACGTCCAAAAGCGACAGGAAGATGGTGAGCTTGGTCGCAGGGCCGTTGACGGCGGGGTGGTGGGAGAGGCGCTCGATGCCGATGACGCGGCCGTCGGCGGGGGCGACGACGACGCCGTCGTCTTCGGGGATGGTGCGCTCCGGGTCGCGGAAGAAGTAGACGACGAAGCACAGGAGGCAGATGAAGCCGATAGCTGCGGGCGGCCAGAGGACCGCGCCGAGGGCGGCGAGGGCAAGCAGGATGAGGGCGTAGGGACGCACTTCCGGCAGTATGGAGGTCCGCGTCATGGTGGCAGGGTGTATAATAAGGGGGTGACGTGATAGGTATCTACTGTCGCACAATATTAGCACGGAGTCATTTAAATGCTCAAGGGCTGGTTTCGCAGACGCTACCTGTGGTATCTGAAACGAAAGAGGGTGCGCTACTGGCAGGAGCGCCGGCGCGGGGGATGCAAGCAGTGCGGACGCTGCTGCGGCTGGTGCCCCGCCCTCGAGCGGAAAAACAAGCGCTGCCGCATCTACGAGCACCGGCCCGCCATCTGCCGGCAATACATGCTGACGCCCGCAGACAA